>CAUYYV010000056.1:0-13365 GCA_963577075.1 Phycisphaerae bacterium | reverse complement strand
TATCGTTGCTGTTGACTTCATCGAGTGGCTGACCGATAAGGCTTTCGACTTCTGCCAGGGCGTGGTGATACGAGGCAAGCGCATCGACCTGTTGAGATTGGATATCGATTAGTGTGCGTTGCGCGTCGAGCACATCGAGGTAGCCGAGTTTTCCCTGTGTGAACGCCTCGCGGGTTGCATCAAAGGCGGTTTTGGCAGCGGGAAGAACCTCGCGTGTAAGAGAGGTCGCTTCCGCGTATGCGGTGGCAAGCTTCAGGTACGTCGCAGAGAGTGCCGCGCGGACACGGACCTCTGCTGCTCGACGTTCTTCTTGAACTTTCTTGAGGTTGTACATGGCTTCGAGGACACCGCCCTGATTTCGATCGAAGATGGGGAGGGGCAGCGAAAGCCCTACGACAAATGCAGTATCGTCGGTATCGTTAAAGTGGCGGACGCCTGCCTCAACTTCCACGTCCGGGACTGCCTCCGCTCTGGCCAACTGAACGGCTGCCTGGTGTTTGGACATTTCGACTGCCCAACGGGCGATTTCGGGGTTTTGGCTGACATACGCCGCGAGCGTGGTGGCTGGTGGCAGTTCGTGGACGATTTCAAACGGTCCGGTGACGGCTTGGAACTGCGGTGAGGTGCTTGACCATGTGGCAGTGAGCCGAGTGCGGGAGCGTTTGACTTCACGACGTGCCCTATCGAGGGCAAGCCGGCTTGTGAAGACGGTGACGCTGGATCGGGTTCTCTCAACCGGTGCGATGGCTCCCGCTTCGACACGTTTGGTTACCATATCGAGAACCTGTTGGGCGAGGGTGTGGACCTCTTCGGCAAATCCGACACGTCTTTGGGCGGCGAGGACATCGACGAAGCGTTTGGTGACCTCGGTGAGCACTTCTATGCGTTTGGTTTCATAGTCAAAGCCTGAAAGCTCGCGGTCGAGTGATGCCAAGCGTGTGCGTTTTTGGATTTTCCCACCGAGAAGAAAGGCCTGGCCTAGACTCAACGTGGTCTCGGCCCCATCAAAGCCGCTTAGCTCGCCGCTTCCGCCGATGTTTTCAACCTCAACGGATGCTTCGGGGTTTGGCGGCAGGCTAGCCTGGAGGGCACGGGCCTCGGCCGCTCTGACTTCCCAAGCGAAGCTTCGCAGTTCAGGGTTATTCAAAAGCGCCAAAGCCATGGCCCTCGATAGCGGTAACGTTCCTGTGGGCTCGTCGAACGAGTCATGAGGGACGGCGGTGTCGCCGTTTGGTTCGCGTGGCGGCGTGTAGGTTGGCAGGTCGCGTGCAAGGGGGACTGGATCGGGCCAGTCGTAGCTAAGCGGGTGCGGAGTGCATCCGAAGACAACAGCAGCGAGAGCTATGAACAAAGCGTGAGATTTAAGCATCGCTTGCCTCAAAAGGTGTCTGGATAAATAGTTACAGGCGAAGCGTGGACAAACGCGGTGTGATGCGCAAGTGCAACGCCGCAAAAGACGACTAAATACGGGGGATGTTTTTAGATTAGAAGAACGACTGTGCGAAGGGCATCAAGCGAGTAACCGTGGCCTAGTGGCAATGCATGCAACTGAGAATACACAGCCATTGGTTCATCAGTCGATGACGGAGCGGAAAGAAAGCCTGCAACGGGCAATGAAATGATCTTCTTAAGGTCCGCGGTGACGCGCCCACTGTACCTCTGCGGGTTGTAAGAGGTGATGAGCGTGTCCGTACAGGGCAGATCGCTGGTGCTCGCGAGACCTTCACCTAGCGCATTACCCTCGACTCCGCTCTGACTCGTTGGACACGTGACGTAGGCAAATTCAACAGTTCGATGACCATCCGTACCCTCACAGAAAATCTGACCGGCGGACAGAACCGGTGCGACAATGCAATACGCAATCAGTATTACCCACGTGGTCGCTGATTGGGCGCGGAAGATTCTCATACCAGATAGCTTATCCATGGCCTGTGGGGCGACCAAACCATAGTACCAAAAACCGGGCAGGTCGGTTCTCTGAATATCAAGTCCTTTCGGGTTTCAAGCTGGCGAACGATGATCCAGGCTTTTCAGAATTCTGACAACCCTTTGCCTGCCACCAGCTTGCCCCACACATCGACCAAGATTCCACACCAGCGATTTCAGCGAATGGGACGACCAACGGCTGCCCTTGATTCCGCAACAAGCCAGATCGATCATGGTTGATTCCCGCGGGCTTGGGGTCATCCCGTATTTTTCAAACGCGGCTTGGCAGGGTTGGTCGATCGGGGACTGCACCCATACCCCGCTCACTTCTGCGTCATGCTCTGTCTGATTGCCATCTCCGTGGCAATGATGGCAGGGCTGGCAGCCGACGCATCAGCGGGGGCGTTGGTTCACTCCTTGCCATGCCCACCGCTCTCAAAACAAGAAGACCAGCAAGCCATCCTCTGTTTCGCCTCGCCTTCAAAGAGGGCAACGGCATCAGCAGAGACGTTTGGACAACTATTAAGCATTTTGGACAACTTTGCGAAACATGTCCCGTGTAAGAATCACTGGAGAAAAGTTTCGACTTTGGACAAAAAGTTGTCCACACCCTCTCTGTAGCCGCCGTCCGCAACCATGACGGCATGAAAAAGAGACGGCCGGCACCTCGCCGGTCGTCTCCAGATCATCCTGAACATCAGTTCGATTTGAACAACTCTGCATACGCCGGGTCATTTTCATCCTCCGCAGAATCGCCGCCATCTCCGCCTTCGCTGACAAGCTCAAGGTCGATCCAGTACCAACTGCCAGACTTCTTCTTGTCATTGCCGCGATCCGTCATCGTCTTGCCGAAGGCGATCTTGGTCATGGCATGATCCATTCCGTTATCGTCGCACCAGGACTTGTATTCCCTGTAGAGACCGTCAACCGATAGACGAGCATTGCTGCAAGCAGTTGTCTTTTCAGCGAGGAACTGACCAACAAGATCGTTTTCGATCATGTACTCATCGACGGCTTGCAGGACCACAGGAGGCGGGCGCAGTCCGCCGTCCTGCCATTCGCGCAAGCCTGCCAGCATCCAGTTCAGAATTCCTGATGCTTCTGCTTTCAGCTTTTCGCCCAGTTGCTCGTCGCGCTCAGCCTCTCTGATGGTCACCTCGAAGGGGACAAACATAATGCGGCGCTTGATCGCGTAATCCGTGCCCTTGATCTTCGGCTTATGGTTGCAGTCCAACCAAATCTTGTGCGTCGGCTCGAACTCGAAGCTGTTCTCGTAGAGCCGCCGATCCCTTATCTTGCTTCCGCCGGTGATCCGCTTGATCTTGCTCTCCGCGAACCGCTGTCCTTCATCCGTCTCCGAGCAAACGGCGAGCCGCACTCCGAGCAAATCGGCTTCATCGCCGCTTTTGCTCTTGAATCGGCTGTCCGCCATGAGCAGCGATTGTTGCGCAGCGATGGCGTAGTCGCCCATGACGTGCTGCATCGCATTCATGAG
Source organism: Phycisphaerae bacterium (assembly GCA_963577075.1). GTDB lineage: Bacteria > Planctomycetota > Phycisphaerae > Phycisphaerales > Phycisphaeraceae > CAUYYV01. The sequence goes on along the minus strand of CAUYYV010000056.1, from coordinate 9,944 downwards.
GGTCGTCTTGCCGTTCGCCCCCGCCCCATGAAGGATCCAGAGCCCGTGGCTGCTAACGGATCCCGTCAGCGAATACCCGGCAGACCGCTGGATGAACGCGATAAGATCAAGCCGCGGCTGTTCTGTCCTTCGATCGGAAAATATTCTTCGCAAGAATTTATCCCATAATGGACATTCGGCATCCGCATCGAACTCGACGGGGGATAGCTTGGTCAGCAGATCGTCTCGATCATGCGAATGCACCGTGCCCGTCTCAAGGTCTATCGTTCCATTCGCGCAGTTGAACAGCCAGGGATTGCTGTCAAGGTCGGCAGCAGCAACACAGAGCATCGGCGCGGCGAGGGCTATCATGTTCTCGATGCGGCTGCGGCTTTGCGATGACGCGATGTGCTTGTAATAGTCCGATCTCTTCCGCCCGTCATCGATCTCCTTGGCATGATCAGCCATGCGCGACTTAACCAGCTTGTAAGCGAGACGATTGACCCGCCCTCGCCCGTCAGTCTGCCATCGTCTGCCGTCCCAAATGATCCATGACTTCCATTCTGAAACGTAGCGCAGATCATCCCCGTATTCGTCGGCAAAGAACTCCGCATTGCCCAGATCGGTCGTGTTGTAGGTCTTGCGGCGCTTGCCGCTATTCGTTCGCCCGTTCATGCCAAGAGAAGCCGAAGCAGCCTTGAGGGCATCCTTGCAGTCGTCACCATGCGTGCATGCACAATACAAACCAAAGGCATCGAATCCTCGGCAGGTTCCGCAGTCAATGCCTTTGTCTTGGAGCGGATCGTTTGCGCCGAAGTGAAACGACATGTTGTCAAGAACATGAACCGATCCGTTGGACGCGCTGTCGCCGCAGGGATTTTGTGACGTTTCAAGTGCGGCGAGCCGGTCATGCGCAAGTCACGGCACCGCGGGTTCGTTTGGCCGTTGCGGCAGGTGCACGCTCTCACCGGGTTCGCAGCCGCCATAGAACCATTTCAGAGGCAGGATCAGGTAGCCGCGGCTTTCGTCCGCCGGTGTGTGGCCGCCGTCGGCGCGGTATTTCGTATAGGAGTGGAGGATGATCACGCGGTCCCGGCAAACGCACGCCATCGGATACGACCAGCGGCCGTAACCGAGGGGAAAATCCTCAACGAACCGGTGGTCGCGTTCGTCGGCGAGGCGGCCGCTCAGGCGATACACCTCAGCGGGTCGAGTGGCGTGGATTGGTCCAGGATCGACGCGCCGCTTCTCATGGATCGACTCCACGTTTTGAAAATATTCCCACATGATGCCGCCGTTTCGGCTGATCGCCGAACTGAGCCGCGTGCGCGTGAAGCCGCGCCGGATCTCGTCATGACTGTGTTGGGTCCACAGACAGAGCAGATGACCGTCGGGCAGGCGTTTCAGATGGGCCGGTGAATGCGACGCGGCCAGGACGCTCGGTTCGGGTCGGCTCCACGTCGTGCCGTCGTCTTGCGACCACGACTGGTACAGCCGCCCCAGGCCAGTGCGCATGAACATCAACAACCGACGCGGGCTGACTTCCACCATCGTCGGCTCGAACACCGACCCGTACGCGCTGCCCGTCTCCAGCACGACGTATAACGAGCCGTTTTCGTTCGTGTGCCAGGTGCGACCGTCGTCATCGGAGTGGCAGGTGTAGCAGTAACCGAAGCACGGGTCGAAGTTGTGACAATCGGAACTCACGTAGAAGTTGCCGTCCACCAGCCCGCCGCCGGTGGGTTCGTCATCGACACTCAGCTTGCCGTCGGCCATCCACGGCTCCAGGTTGACCGCCACGTAGAACGGGACAATAAGCCGCCCCGAGGTCGTGCGGATCATCACGCTGTGCATCGAGCGCGCGGCCTTGTCGGGCGGATTGATCTGCACCGGCGGGGCCCACGTCCTGCCCCCGTCGTCGGACCGCCAGAAAAGATGCCGTGAGTACCCGCGTCCCACCGTGTGATCGCGGTCGATGCCGCCCACCCCGATTCCGCCATTGGACAGCTTCACCAGGGACATCTCCGAACTCTTGATCGGGCGGCCGTCGGTGTCGCAGTGCTGCGCGCCCTCGTCCCAGGTCATGCTGCAGTCGGTGGAGCGAAAAAAGAGATCCCAGCCCGCCATCAGCAGGCTGCCGTCATCCAACTGCATGATGGAAGGCCGACCGAAACGGTTGGGCGCGACTTTGATCGCCAACTCGGGGTGCGACATTGGAAGGTGACTCATAACGACCTCGCGAAGATTGGGGGTTACCCGGGATTTCCCAGTTAGACTTTGGCTAACGAACACCGCTGGCCACCGGCTCGGATTCTACCGTCGCCCCCCCCCGCAGCAACGGCACGGCGATACGCCGGTCAATGGATCGAAAACCGATCGCCATGCGTGACAACTATAGACAATGAAAGGCAATGATACTTCGTCACGATCGAGACACGCACAGAACCACAGCCATATTTATAAGGAACCCAGGAAACCAGGAAGCAGGCAGGTATGGGTCCTTCGGTTCATGGCTTCCTGGATTCATAATAATTCTTTGAAGAGTTCCGGTTGAGCGCGTGCTGTCCGCACGCGCTCACGGCTTGGCCGGCTCGTAGGCCTCTCTGAGAAACGGGTTGTCGGCCGGCTCCTTGCCGCCGTAAAACCATTTGAGCGGCAGGACCTTGAAGGTGCGGTCGCTGCCGGCGTAAACGATCTCGGCCTTGGTCGGGTGCTCTTCGTAGAGGCCCGCCGAGCTGTAGGCGATGATCACGCGATCATCGAGCACGAGCACGGACGGATAGTAGAGCCGTGTGTGCAGGTCGGCGAAGTGGACGTATTGCGGATCGCGTTCGACGGCGGCCTGGCCGGCGGGGAAATAGATCTCCTCCGGCCTGGTCGGGCGGATCGGCCCCGGCTCGACGCGCGTCGTTTCGTGGATCGAGTCGAGGTTCTGGAAAAACTCCCACACGCGCCCGCCGTCGCGGCTGATCGCGCTGGAAAGCCGCGACCGCGCGTAACCCTTGCGGATCTCCTCTTCGGTTTCCTGGTTCCACACGCACAACAGGTGACCGTTGGGCAGCGTGCGTAATTGGCACGGCGCGGTCGACGTAGCCAGCACCGTCGGCTGCGGCCGCGTCCACGTCTCGCCGTTGTCGTTCGACCAGGTCTGAAACAGCCTGCCGAGCTGGTTGCGCATGAAAAGCAGCAGCCTGCCGGGCGCGACCTCGGTCATGGATGACTCGTTGCCAATGCTGAACAGCGCGTTCCAGTCCTGGAGGATGAGTATTTCGCCGTCGCTGTTGCGCTTCCAGGTGGCGCCGTCGTCGTCGGAGTAGAGGACGTAGACGCCGGTGAAAAGCGGGTCGAAGTCGTGCGCCCCGGTGCCGACGTATTGATTGTGGACCAGCTTGCCCGCCTTGGGTCTGAGTCCATCGTCCTTCGGCGAACTCTGGCCCAGGAAGCAGAACACCGGCAGCAGGATGCGCCCCGAGCTGCTGCGCAGGAAGGTGTCCTGTAACCCCGCGGCGGCGGCGCCCGGCGCGGTCATGCGCACCGGCGGCTGCCACGTCTGCCCGTTGTCGTCGCTGCGCCAGAAAAGAAACTTGAACGAATAGGGTTTGGTGGCGTAAGTGGTCGGCTCCTCGTCCTCGGCCAGGCGTGCTGCCAGCCCGATCGAGTTCTTGCCCGACAGCTTGACCAGCGACGTTTCCGAATCGCCCACGTCATTGCCGTCGACGTCCTTCATCCGCTTCGCATCGGTCCAGGTCACGCCGCGGTCTTCGGACATCTGCCAGACCTTCCACGAGGCGAGGAAGATCCGCCCGTCGGCAAGTTCGACAAACGTCGTCGTGTGGCTGTGGACGTGCTCCTGCTCGCTGATCGCCAGCTCGGGCAGTGTCATGGGAACGTTGCTCATCGTCTTAACTCTTCGCGTGTGCGAAACCTCGAGCCCCCCCCGTCCCGAATCACTCGTTACCGATCCACTCTACCGCAAACCGAGATTTCCCAAATGACTCGTGCCTGACTCCGCCACCGGGCCTCCATGCCACCAGCATAATGCCTTCCCCCGGGGATTCCAGTCGAAATCTACTCAAGGTCAAGCAGGTCGCTGATCTGCTCGGCGTGCATCCCCCAGCCGATCAGACTCGGGCCGCAGATCGTGCGTTGGCGACTGACGGACCTGCAAAAGCATCTGGGTCAAATGAAGCCCTAACGACGTAAGACCTGGCCGGGTTGGTGGTTCGGGCATTGACCATGGGCGAACGACTGCCTAGCGGGAAGGGGGAGCTTGACAAACGTCCTGATCCGCGGCACCTAGCCCGGCCCGAGTATCACTATGGCATCCATCTTCAAGAGAATTCGACGGGGCAAGGAATCGAAAAAGTGGTTCGTCGGCTATGTGGACCACACCGGCCAACGCCGCGAGACCGTGGGTTCCGCCGACAAGGCGACGACCCCGCGAATCGCTGCCAAAATTGGAGGCTGAAGCTGACCTGCGACGGCGTGGCATCATTGATCCGAATGAGGAACGAATTGCCTTGCAGGGCCAACAGCCCATTGCGGATCACCTGGCCGACTTCGAGACCCATTTGGAAAGCAGGGGCAACACGGCAAAGCACATCGACAATACGGTGAGCATGATTCGCCAGGTCATCGCAGAGTGCAGCTTCAAGACTCTCGCTGATATCGACGCCAATAAGGTGGCTATGCATGTCAATGATCTGAGGCGGCAGGGTAAAGGGCTCCGCAGCATCAATAAGCATTTGGGTGCGGCCAAGCAGTTTGTCACATGGTTATGGCGGGCGGACAGGTTGCGAACTGACTTGCTCAAGCCGCTGTCGAAATTGAATGCTGTTGTTGATCGCAGGCATCGACGGCGTGCCTTGACCGAGGATGAGATTCGCCGCCTCCTTGAAGCCGCCGAGGTTGGCCCTGACTGGATATGGCGGATCGGGCTACAACACAGTTCGAAAAAGTTGGGGATGACCGGCCAAGAAAGGGCACTGCTCTACCGCATCTGCCTCGAAACCGGCGTCCGTGCGTCGGAAGCGGGCAGCCTCAAGCCGTCGAGCTTCGACCTGGCCAACCTCAACGCCGCTACGGTGTCCATCGAGGCGGGTTACAGCAAGCATCGTCGAGAGGATGTTCTGCCGATCAGACGGGATCTGGCCGAGCGGATTCAGCAATACATTGCCCGCAAGCACAGCCAGACCCTGCTGTTCAATATGCCTAAGAAGCCTGCTCGGATGCTGCGGCCGGATCTGGCCGCGCCGGGCATCGCCTACCGTGACGAGGCTGGAAGGGTTGCCGACTTTTACGCCCTCCGCCACACCTTCATCAGCAGGCTGGTGAGGTCGGGCATCGCACCGGCGTTGGCCAAGAAGCTTGCCCGCCACAGCACAATCACCTTGACGCTGGATCATTACACCCACATCTTCATCGATGACGAGCGAGCCCTCCTCGAAAAACTGCCTGATCTCGACGAAAATGACGGCGGCAACATCGCTTCATCCGGATAACGAAATGGATGTGCCCGCATATAGCCCGTGTTTCATGTGCCCAGATATGCATCGGTCGTCATCGGTATGCATCGGTTGCCATACCCGGAATTGTCAATGCCCCCCGCAGGACTTGAACCTGCAACCCGCGGATTAAGAATCAGAAGTTTGACCTTGTAAATCAAGGACTTATGAAAAGTGCCCGCGCATGGCCCGCGCATGGCGTGGCGGCTCCCTGCGCTAATGTATTCCGTGAGTTCTCTTGATAGCGGACCTCTATTCCTGATCCAAGACTTTTGCAGCGAGGCATCCCCGCTTCTTGGGTGCCGCTGCCTTCGGGTTCCCGGCTGCGTCAGACGAGCAGAGCCAGCCGTCCTGACGCTTCAGCCAAGTCGGTGATGCTCTCCAGTTGTAAGCGACCGGTGAACCTCATCTTCAATTTTCGCCGAGGCGCAGGTGATCCGAGACGTGCTCGACGGTTTGTTGTGCGATACCGACAGGCGGTGGTGCATACTCGAACTGGGCGCTGGTGGGGGGCACTCGCTGTGTCACCTGGCTCGTGATTTTGAGGCCGTTGCGGTCGATCTGTCGCCGGCGATGATCGAGCAGTCGAGCAGGCTGAATCCGACGGTTGAGCATCATGTGGCCGACATGCGAACGGTTCGGCTGGGCCGGTTGTTCGACGCCGTGCTCGTACACGACGCGATCGACTACATGACAACCGTCGCCGATCTGCGCAGCATGTTCGGCGCGGCGTCTGCGCATCTGCCGCCGGGCGGGGTGCTGCTCGTCGCACCGACCTATCTGCGTCGGACGTTCGTCGATCACCAGATCGAATACGATCGCAACACGAACGATCAGATCGACCTGACCTATGTATCACACGTCCACGCCCCCACCCCCGCCCCCGGAAGTGGTCCCGGCAATGCAAAGGGCGCAGCCGACACGACGTTTGAGCTGGCCATACTGCTTCTGATCCGCGAGCGGGGGAGGCTGCGCATCGAAGAGGATCGCCACACGTGTGGTTTGTTCAGCGAATCGACGTGGCTCGAACTGCTCGCCGCCGCCGGCTTCGCCGTGCAGCAGCATCCGCAGGCGGACGAAAGCACCGCCTCCTGGGCGCTGTTCGTCGCGATCAAGCGGTGAAACATTCAGCGACTCGGTGCTGCGCCTTTTCGCACCCGGTCGAGCAGCCACCGCGCGGCCTGATCCACCGTCGACTTGCGATCGTCGATGCGATCGACCATGTAGTTGGCGCGCTGCATGTCCCCTATATCGATCTCCCCGATCAGGGGCCGAAGCGCATCGACCAGATCAGCTCGGTCGGCGGCGGCGCGGCTGAGCAGCAGCACCGCGTCATAGGGCGGGAACGCGTTGCGCGGGTCGTCGAGCACGAGCAGATCGAACGCGGCAATCTGACCGGCGCTCGAAAATGCGGTTATCACGTCGGCCTGGCCCGTGACCACCGCGTCATACATGAACGTCGAATCGAGGCTCACCTGCGACTCGAATTTCAGCCCGTACGTATCGCGAAGCCGAATCCACTCCGGCCGGCTGAAAAACTCGTAATCGCTGCCGATCTTCAACCGCGGCGCGTGCTCGACGAGGTCATCAATCGATCGGATACCCAGTTGCTCGGCCCGATCGCGCCGCATCGCCAGCGCGTACGCGTTCTCAAACCCGAGGCTGCCCAGACAGCGGATGTGATGACGGTTGGCCAGCCACCACGCCGCCGACTCCAGCACCGATGCGCCCGAACCGGCCTCCTCGCGTCTCATGTAGTTGGCCCAGATCGTGCCCGTGTAATCGACGTAACAATCGATTTTGCCCGTGCGCAGCGCGTCGAACACGACGGTCGAGCCGAGGCTATCCAGATTGCTGACCTCAAAGCCCCGCGCTTCGAGCAGCGTTCTCATCGCCTTGGCCAGGATGTACTGCTCGGTGAACGTCTTGGCGCCGATGATGACCGGCCGATCGCGCGTGCTTTGCGATTTATTCTCGGCGACAGCCGCCACGTCTCGGCTCGTCTCAAACCACCCGTCGGCGTAAGGCGCGCCGATCCCGCCTGCCAGCACGATCAGCAGCCCGATCGCGCCCGCCCAGGCTCGCCACCGGCTGCGCAGCCGCGCCGATGATTCGAGCATCGCGATCAGCGTGTCGAGCACCATCGCCAGCGCCGCGGAGCTGACGCAGCCGAACAGCACCGCCGCCCAGTTGCGCGTCTGCAGCCCGCTGAAGATGTAATTGCCCAGACTCGTCTGCCCCACCGGCGTCGACAGCGTCGCGATGCCGACGGTCCACACCGTCGCCGTCCGGATGCCGGCGATGATCACCGGAAGCGCCAGCGGTAACTCGACGCGAAACAATTGTTGTCGCGGCGTCATGCCCAGCCCGCGCGCCGCTTCCACCATCGCCGGCTCGACGCTCAAAATGCCCGTCACCGTGTTGCGCAGGATGGGCAGCACGCTGTAGAGCGTCAGGGCGATGATCGCCGGCCAGAACCCGAGCAGACCACCCAACAGCGGCACCATCAGCGCCAGAAGTGCCAGGCTCGGGATCGTCTGGATCACACCCGCCGTGGTCAGCACCGGCCATCGAGCCGGCCTCCAACGCGCCACCGCCACCGCCGCCGGCACACTGATGATGATCCCCGCCGCCAGCGCCAGCAGCGTGATCCGAAGGTGCTGGCCCAGGTAATCGGGCAGGTTGGCGATCTGTTCACGGATGTTTTCGCTCATGGCTCGTGCGTCAGCGCCTCCAGCCGATCCGCCTGCCGCTTCGGTGTTTCCATCAGGGCGCGCACGTAGTCATCGCCCGGCGCTGCCAGTAGCTCGTGCGGAGTGCCAACCTGCACAATGCGCCCGCTGTTCATCACCGCAATGCGGTCGGCCATCAGCAACGCCTCGGTCATGTCGTGCGTGACCATCACCGACGTCAACTGCTGCGACCGGTGGATGTGCAGGTATTCATTCTGCAGCGCGTCGCGGGTCAGCGGGTCGAGCGCACCGAACGGCTCGTCCATGAGCATGATGCGCGGCCTCGCCGCCAAGGCGCGGGCCACACCCACGCGCTGCTGCTGACCGCCCGACAACGCACTCGGCATGCGATCGCGATATTCGTCCGGCGAAAGGTTCACCAGCTCCAGAAGCTCGTCCACACGCTCCCTGATATCGGGCGGCGACCAGCGCAGCAGCGCCGGCACGACCGCGACGTTTTCGGCGACAGTCATGTGCGGAAACAGCCCGATGCCCTGAAAGATGTACCCGATGCGCCGGCGAAGCTCGACCGGATCGCCCTGCATGACGTCGCCCCCTTCCACGCTGATTCGGCCGCGCGTCGGCGCGATCAGACGATTGATCATCTTGAGCGTCGTTGTCTTGCCGCAACCGGACTCACCGAGCAGCACGAGCAGTTCGCTCTGCTCGATGCTCAGATCGACATCCCGGACGGCCCATGTTCTGCCGCCGTCATATGATTTGCCGACCGATTGGACTCGGATCATGCCCAGTATTCCGGCCGAGCGGTGGATCAGTCAACCAATGCGTCAGGCAACTGGGTCTGCTTGGTGGCTATGATGGCGACATAGTTGAGCGGATCGCCACAGACCGTGAATCGATGACGGTAGCGACGATAGGCCTGCATACGAATGGTCCCGCTGTGCTGCATGTGCCGGATCATCGCCGAGAAGCCGGTATCATCTTCCTCATCAAGGAAATCTTCCTTGATATTGAACGCCAGCCAGCCACCCTCTTCGATAAAGCTGAAAGCTTTGGTAAACGCGTGTACCGGGATGTCGCCGAACCCCAGGGCGGCCACGGTCGTCATGCAGTTGAAATCAAACTCCTCAAGCGCCTGCTGATCTTCAGGAGAAGGACCGCACAAATCGGTGACGAGGTATTCATCATAGACGTCCGGCCGGTCACGCTCCGCCGCCATCTTCGCCTCTTCAACAATATCCACACCGACGATATGCTTGGCACCCAGCAACTTGAGTTGCTCACCGACCATACCGTTGCCTGCGCCGACATCGAGCACGCGGAGTTCTTCGGGATCGACCCGGTGATCGCTCAGTAGATCATCGAGCAAGCCGGCGACGCGTTGCGGGGAGCTGCACTTGAGGTGTTTGTAGAACAAGGCTTCGTACAGGCCCGGCACCTCGTAGATCCGCTCGTAATCGTGGAATCGGAACTTCTGCCACCGGTCGTTCAGTTTCACCTCGCACCACTCTCGATTCTGGGCGAGCCCCTCGCTGGCTTGTGGGAATCGAATGGCCGGACCCTCCTTCGACGGCGTACTACAAATCAATTCGCTGCTCATCAAAGTCACGATTCACCCTTTCGGTTGGTTAATGTTCCCCGATCACGCCGTGGTGACTGGTTTTGCGAACCGCTTCGGACAGTCTCAATAGACGACCGGCCGGCAGTCAGGTGGGTGAACGATGAGCATCATGATATGCAATTTATAGAAAAGTCACAAGTTATAGAT
>CAUYYV010000055.1:0-13551 GCA_963577075.1 Phycisphaerae bacterium | reverse complement strand
CGTCGAGCGACTTGAGGAGGCGTTGCGCCGCGGCGCCACATCGCAGGCAGAAAAAGAGGGTCGGATCACAACGCTCATCCTGATCACACACGACCGCATGTTGCTCAACGACCTGGTCGATCAGCTTCTGATTCTCGACGGTCAAGGTGGCGTACTTCATTTCCTGGGCAGTTTCGCGGATTATGAGCGGGCACAGTCGCGGCACAATGATCCGACCAAGCCCTCGCGCCAGCAAACTGAAACATCGCGCAAGGTGAAACGCAACACCGCCAAAACACAGAGCAGAGGCAACGCTCTCACGAAATTGAGCCAGGAATCGCTCGATCAGCAAATCATGGACATCGAAACGGAACTGGCCGAGATCGATCGGCAATTGGCCGACCCAGCCGCGTATGGAGATGGCCAGCGTATCAAGGCATTGCAGCAACGCCGCGGCGAACTCGCCGACAAGTTGTTTCCGCTCGAGGCCGAGTGGTCTCGACGGGCCGAACCATCTTCGGAGTGAAGCCGGGATGAAGTGAGTTGTACCCGCCGCAGCCGGGCTGGATTACTGTGTCGGAGCCTCGGACGGCGTGCCCGTGTCGGCCAGACCGGTCGGCGGACGGGGGTTTGCCGGCTCGTGCGTCTTCCAGAATTGCGCCTTGTCGAGCAGATTCAAAGGTCTGTCATAGGGCTGCCATGTATATTGCTGCTGATCGGCAAACAGATCGTTGGCGTGTTCGTCACCCCACTTGAGCCATTTTGCTGGCGCAAGCCCTAAATCCTGACCGGTCAGCGTGCTCAACGACCGGCTGGCTGTGTACGCCACGCCAAAATCAGGATCGTTCACCAGGCCGACCAACGCTTGAAACACGGCCGAGTCCGGGTACTGCCCCAGCGCCTTGGTCGTGCCCATGCGCACGTCGGGATCGCTGTCGTTTGTGGCCGAAGCGATCAATGCTTTGGCGACCTTGGGATTGTGAATCTTCTGCAGCGCCTTGGCCGCCTCCCAACGCACAAAGGTGACATATTCATTCTCATCGAGGTAATTGGCTATCTCCTCGGCGTCCTGCGGCTCACCATGCCGGCCCAAGGCACGCAGGCTGGCAGCGCGGATCGACTTGTCCGGGTGTGTCACCAAAAGCCGGTAAGCGTGCAGATATGGCTCGGCACCACCCCATTTTGCAGCGGAGACCACCTCGACCGCCTGGCGCCGAACGTCCGGATCGGTCGTCGGATTGATCATCTCCCGGGCAACCTCATGCGGCTGTTTCAATTTCATCGGGTCGATAAACAGTGATAAGGGCCCTCCACCCGCGTCACCGCCCCATGCCGTGCAGCCGGCGATCGAGGCCGTCACCACCGCGAGCATCAGTGCAACCTGGGAAGAGCGTTTGTCGACCATGGACGGGCAGTCTATCGTCAAGGGCGTGAGGAGGCACATCAAATTTGGCGTTCATGCGGCAACGCCCCGGATCCATGCGAGGGGCCATACCTGGCGTGGACTGCTGCAACTGGTGAACCTGTAGATACTTGCGATGGTGTTTGCGGCATTGAGCAATACGTGGATGATCATCTTTTCTGGCCCACGCGGCGAAAAACAACGAGCACCGCAGCACAATCGTGGCCGTGGCACCGTTGGAACTGATGATGTTTATCGTGAACCCGCCGTTGGACCTTGGTCCGGCCGTTTGGCTAGCGATGATGCATGCTATCGCTGCCATCGCCATGACGTACGCTTTGATGTCAATCGGACATGTCCGCGGTCTTATGGACATCAACAGGGCCCTGCACCCTAGCCAACACCTGATAACATGTCGCGCCGATAATCAGGGCGCCACCCAGTAGCGCTTGTTTGCCCGGCCGTTCCGCCTGAAACAGCAGAAACACCCACAGAGGATTGAGTACCGGCTCGACCAGTCCGATCAGCGAAGCGCGCATCGCCGTAATGTAGCGCATGCCACGGCTGTAGATCGCGTACGCCAGCCCGATCTGCACACTGCCGAGAAAGACGAGCACCAGCCAGTCACGCCAACCGCCACCCATGAATCGATCCGGCTGATCCACGCCATCGGCGAACATCATCGGCAGGCATATCAGCAGAGCCAAAGCGTTACCGCAGACGACCGCAGCCTCGCCACCCCGACCGCGCAGCCAGCGCAGACCCATGATTGCCAGGCCGAACGTGACCCCTGCCCCAAGCGCTATCCAATTTCCCTCGACGATCAGCGGTGACAACGTCGTCGGCTCCGCCGGATGCGTAAAGAACAACGCCAACCCCGCGGCACACGCGAGCATCGATACCACGTCACGACCTCGGATCGACTCGCGAATCAGCACCGGCCCCAACAGCAGGATCCACAACGGTGCACTCGACTGAATGAAGATCGTGTTGGCCGCCGTCGTCGTCTTCGTGCCCCAGACGAAGCAGACAGTCGTCCCGGCAATGGCAGCGCCCACCAGTACCACCCGCCACGACCAGTAGCGCCTCGCCTCGCCGATCAGAAGAAAGACAGTTACCGCCGCGATGCCGCCACGCAACCCGCTTAATTGCCACGCGCCGAGTTGACACAGCTTGATACCCACTCCACCCAGTGACATCAACACTGCAGCAGAGAGAATCAGCAGGCTTCCCTTGATGGTAGATGGCAGGGACAAGCTATTTCCTCGGCCCGGTCAACGCTGCACCTCCCACAGATAACCGGATCGCTTCGGGTTGTCCGTTTCACCGACGAAAATACTGTCGCCGACAAACGCGATGTCGTGAGGGCGGTAACAGATCGTGCCGTCGCACTCAAGCCGTTGCAAGACAGCGAAGCTGTTGCGCTGCCGATCGTACGAGTAGATAAATACGTTCCAGTCATCGCCACAGGTTCCGTAGAAAAGCCCGTCGTCACCCATGATCAGCGCGGGCATGCGGGGGTACGGCGACGGGCGGCCCAGGTATTCGCTGTCGCCGGTCTTCGGATCCAGACGCGCCAGTGATCCGGTCTCCAGCGCCACGTACAGATACCCGTCCCCACCGTTGAACATGCAGTCGATCGGCCCGGCGCCGGCGTACATGTAGCTGTCGCCTCCCTCGGGCAACTTCTTGCGCGTCCAGATGATTTCGTTTATCGAGGGATCATACTTGAACAGATAATGCTGATCCCGGCCCCAAGTAGACCAGATGCACCCGTCGTCATCGATCGCCGAGATGTGAGAAATCGAGCCGGGCAACGCATGAAAAATCGTCTTGCGCTGATCCACGTCGAAGACGTAAAACGAAAAAGTGTGATAGGTAAAACCGTACAGCAGCCGCCGCTGCGGATCGAACCGGATTGTTTGCGTGTACTCGTGCTCGAGCGGGATTCCCAATGACTCGATCGCGTTCGTTTTCGGGTCGTATCGGAAGATCGGCGCGCCGGGCGCCTTGGCGTATTCGTCTTCGTTATGCAGACCGGACGACACGCCGAGAAAGACATCGTCGCGAACATCGTACTCAAGCGAGCGATGGATCTTGATATCGTAAGTCCCGCCTATCCGCGGGTAGTCGAGGTCTTTGAAGGTGTGCGTGCTCGGATCGAACCGCCAGAGGATCCGGTTGCGCATGTGCGTCAAGCCCAGGTAGAGCATCCCGTCGTGGTGAGGGCGCAACGTGGTAAACGAAAAGTTGTGCTCGGCGATTACCGGATCGTTACGCAGATCATTGAACGACGCATCAGATAGATTGATGTCCGCCTTGTTGATGTCCACGTCAGTGTTGCGATGGTATCTGACCCTCATTTTATAACTCCACCTGATGTTGTGGCCTGATATTGCAGGTCGGGCAATGATTCTTGAGTTGTTCAATGCGCGCTTTCCACAGTTCCTTTGCCTTCACGAGTGTAGACGGCGCTTTACCGATCTTGCCGCGGCGCTGGCGACGGCGGCGGTTGAGAATATCGTCGAGCTTGCCCGGGTCGATGGGACATTGGCGGCTGCGAAATGCCAACCCGGGCACGACCTGCACATCACCATTGGGCATCACCACCCGGTCGCGGAACCCGAACGAGTCGTTACACCGGCAAGGCACGGCATTTTCGGCGACGTGAAACGCTGTTGTCGCGATATGCCCGACACCCAACGACAGTATGTAGCCGCCGGCGTGGATCAACTGCCCGACCGGATCATCCTGTGAAAACACGCCGGCTTCGAGGTGGCCCTGACAATACGCCTGGGCGCGCGGACCGATTGCCGCCACCGCATGAGTCCCGTGCAGGCTGCGCACCGCGTCGCGGCGGCGCCACATCGCGTCGGGGATTGCGCCGTTCATGGTCGGAGTCGTCAGCGGATTGAACACCTTCGCCCGACGGTGGTTGAAAGATGGCATCAGCAGCGTGCCCGACTTGCCTATTATACCCAGCAACCCGTCGATCACCGTGGCCGCTCCGCCCTCGACGTGGCCGATACTCGACAGCGAACTATGCACCATGACGTCCATGCCACGCGCCAACCCGAGGTCGCGAAGATCGCGCACCAGCCGGGGCCGTCTGACCATTTCTTTCGGATCTATCATGTCGACGTAACCAAGTTCGGCGTGCGCCTCGAAGAACATGGCCACATCGGCGACCGCCATTTCCTTGCCGTGTTCGCACTTGATCGCGTTGGTAATCTCTGCAAGCGTTCGCTGCCCGTCCGCCCAGAACAGGTCCCAATGCTCAATGCCTGATTGTCGAATCTTCTCGGCGATCGGTCCGGGCGTGTTCTCGAGCGTGGGCGACAACAACGCCTTGCGTCGCGGCACGCGTGCCGCATCACCACGAGGGCGGCGTTTCGGTGCGGTGCGCCGGTCACCACCAGGCAGCCGTTGCGCGTACGACTGCAATTGCGTGGCGATCGATTGCCGGTCGCCGCCCCACAACCACCGTTTCATCTGCTCGATCGACACGCGATGCTGCTGGCGCAGATAGTCCCCCGCTCCACCCCGCTTGCGGCGTAGAGCCCGTGCAAAGAAACCCGTCTCCGCCTGCGCCAACTCCATCACCTCGTCTGTGCCGGCATCGGCAAGGTAATACAGGTAGGCTGCCATCGCCGCGGCGCAAAGCCGCAGTCCACGCGGACTGACCAGCTTGATCGTGTCCGCCGAACTGTGATACTCGTCATATGGCGATTCGATGCCCCGAAGCGTGGTCAGCCACGGGCAGGGAAAACCGTATTGGGGATCGCCGACAAGCGTGTCACAGGTCGAGACGAACGGCTCGTGGCCCAGCTTGTAGCCGGGATTATCGATCCGCAGCGCCGCGCGCAATGCCTCAGCGCCGATGCGGTTGACAAACCCGGCGGACATCGGCACCGTCGCATACCAGCCAAGTCGCCCGTCACACACCGCTGGCTTGGCACCCACGCTGTCGATCACCACGCCCGCCAACGGCGGCTCGTAGCGTTTCACCCGCTCGATGTACGCGAAGAAACCGTAACACTCGAAACCGTGCAACAAGCGGATCGAACGCCTTGGCCTGGCAAGCTTGCCGGATGCGATCAGCGATTCGAGTACTTGGGCGATCTCGATACACACCGCCGTGCCCGAGGCGTTGTCCAGCCCGCCCGGCTCGTGGGTATGCGAAAGGGCCCAAACCTCGTTCTGTGGATCGTCACGACCGGCGACGACGCCGCTGACCACATCGTGACTACCGGCATAAGGGCGTATATCGGCCTTGACATGCAACGTCAGCGGTCCGCGATTGGTGTGGAGCGAGCGCAAGCACTCACCTTGGTTGGCCGAGATCACAAATGCCGTCAGACGCACCGCGCCCAGCTCGATCGCGATGCCTCCCCACCCCATCCGCTGCCATTTGATGGCGTCAGGATTGTTGGGCACGGGCTGGTCGCTGATCACGCAGGCGGCGGCCGCGTGGCACAATGCTGCCAGATGGTCGCGCGGGTCCAGGCGGGTCAGCACCGCCTTGCCGCGCAAGCTGCCGGCGGGCAGCCGGCCAAACTCGGCCTCATCATCGACGATCACCATTTCGCATCGCGTGCCGCCCGACGGCATGGCCGCGCCCCACATCACGCCATGAAACGGGTCGGTGCGGTAGTCGAGCACACGACGGCGAACCGGGCACACAATATCGACGGTCGCCGAGCGAAAGTCCGATGCCTCGTGGATCACCCACCGTCCCGAGCCGATGCACCCGCCGGTCGCCACGGAATCGACCTCGACCCGGGCGCCCGCCGACTCGTAAGCCCGCCGCAATGTCGCCGTCGTTTTGCTGAATCGGTCAAAGGAGTTACACCTATCGCTGGCAACGATCGCCGACAATCTTTTCATCATCCGCCGGGCGCCGGCGCGGCGGTGTAGCACGGGCAGAATCTCCGTACAGAGTCGCCGGATCGATTTGCAACGAGAATAGCTCATGGCGCTATCATATCGACGTTGGAAGCGTTGCACCGCGGTCTATTTCAGCTGCTGGCACTGCGGTAGCTGCGTAGGGCAAGGATGAAGATGCGCCGGGTGAGCCACAACGCTGCCACTGTCGCGAAAATTGCAAATCCAGCGAGATACCACTTTTCGCGATCGAGCTGCATGGCCATGAAACGGGCCGGCACGTTGATCGCTACGAGTACGGGAACCAGAAAGGTCAAAAGCCACCGCAGCGGATTGCCCCATGTGCCGTTGTAAATCTCCATCGGGTAGCGCGAGAAGTTGGTGATGTAAAACCAGAAATCGTACAGCGACTGATTACGCCCCATCCAGATGCTCGTGCCCGCCAGGCAGATCATCACGCTGTACATGATCGCCACGCCGCAGACGATATAGATCGGATATAGCACGATCGCCGCGGCACCGGGCACGTAATTTAATTGCGACAGTGAATACGCCAGCAGCAGCAGCCCGAAGCCGAAGTTACTGAACGCTGACCATTCGATGCGCTGGAATGAAACGAGAAACTGCGTGTCGATCGGCTTGAGCAGGGCAAAGTCAAGGTTGCCCGTGCGGATCATCTCGCTGAACTCCTGGGCGTTGGGCATGACGAACGCCTGCATAAGACTGTTGACTAACATCGCCGTCGACAGGAACACGAAGTACTCGTATTTGTGCCAGCCCGTGCCCTTGCCGATTTCGTCGGCGTAGTTGAATATCAGAACGTAGAAGCAGAGGGTGACGCCCATCCAGAGCACCGAGCCGACACACTGAATCAGGAAGTTCGTTTTGAACATCATGTCGCGCACCAAGCTGTTGCGCGCAAACGTGCGAAAGACTGCCAGATAACGTGGCCATGCACGTCTCATTGTCAACCACCATATCCGCTGTAGCGACGCACACCGAAATAATAGGTGACGCGGCAGATGACCATGAATAACACGACCCAAGCGAGTTGCACACCCAATTCGTACGCCAGCTGCGGGCCCGAGACCTTACCGAGGAACACCGCCGCGGGGAAGTATGCCAGGTACTTAAACGGAAGCACATTGAGCGGCGCCTGCCATGCTGACGGCAACAGGTCCAGCGGAAACATGTGGCCTGACAATACGAAATTGAGCAGCATGTAGATAAACAGCAGCGAGCTGACTTCGAGGAACCAGAACGAGACCAACCCGATCGTGGCCTCGAGGAAAAAACCCAGCAGAAATGCAAGGATCAGCGAAGCGATAAAGGCCAGCAGCGTCGGCGCATCAGGCCAACCCGGAAAATACCCGCGACAGAGATACAACACCAGGACAAATGCGCTCATCGAGACCAGGTAATACACCAGTTTGTGCGCAATACGCGTCAGCAACAGGAAGCCGATCAGGTCCACGGGCTGAATAAGAAACTTCTTGATCTCGCCGTTGCGTACCTGCAGCGCGATGCCGGAGGCGAGGGCCGGCATGCTTGAAAACGCACGGCCGATCATCACCAGCAGGTAGTAGGCAACAAAATCTTCAAACCGAAAGCCCGCGACGTTGTCGCCGTGAACCGCCTCGAAGATCGCCGACCATAGAAAAATCTGCGTCACAATGGGCAGAAATCGCATCAGCGTAGCAACGGCAAAGTCCACGCGATACACCAGACGCTCCTCGAGGCTGATCTGCAGGATCATCCACCAGGTGTGCATCCGCGCCATGTGGCCGTGCAGGATGCCGTGGTCCCTTTGCATCTACTCGTCGTCCTCTTTCACGTCCGCCATGCTGAATGCGTCGGCAATCACCTCCTCGAGCGGCGGGTCTTCGACACTGACGTCCTCGATCTCTTCCTGAGACAGAATCTCCCCGACCACCGCCGTCACCTTGCCACGATCAACCCGCAACCGAACGCGTGGTGCCTGCTGCTCGATCACCTGTCCAAATCGTGACAGGTCGGGCACACGCTCGTTGGCGAACTGCAGCGTCACAATCTTGTGCCCACCGAATCGATCAGTGATGCCCGACAGTGAACCGTCATATATGATCCGCCCGTGTGAAATGATCACGACTCGCTTGCACAGCGCCGCGACATCCTTCATGTAATGACTGCTCAGCAGGATCGTGACGTGCCGTGATTCCTGATAATGGCGGAGAAACTTCTGAACGTTGTGTTGAGCAATGACGTCGAGCCCGATCGTCGGCTCATCGAGAAACAGCACTTCGGGTGAGTGCAAAAGCGCTGCCACCAGTTCCATCTTCATCCGCTCGCCCAACGACAGCTCGCGCACCGGCTGGCCGAGCATCTGCGCGATGTCCAGAAGGTCCACCAGTTCGTCGCGAGTCCGCTCGAACTGCTCGGGGTCGATCTGGTAGATCTGCTGGTGCAGCCGGAACGACTCTTGAGCCGGCAGGTCCCACCAGAGTTGGTTCTTCTGCCCCAGGACCAGTGCGAACCGTTTGCGATAGTCCAGTTCCCGCTTCCAGGGCACGTGCCCCATCACCGTGGCGGCGCCCGAAGTCGGGTTGATGACGCCGGATAGAAGCTTCAGCGTGGTGGTCTTGCCAGCGCCGTTGGGCCCGAGAAATGCGACAAACTCGCCCTGCTCGACGCGCAGGTCGATGCCGCGTACGGCCATGACGTCGCGGTACTTTCGCCGAAACAAGCCACGCACCGACGCACGCAGCCCCTCCGGTTTCTGATAGATTCGGTAGGTCTTTGCCAGTGCGTTGAGTTCAATGATGGCCATAAGTGCGTTGCTTCTGGAAGGTGATGAACACGGTGAGTTTAGCCGACGTACCACCGCCGTGTCGACCAATCAAGCCACGCGAGACGTACCGGCCTATCCGCCAATGAATCGATAGATAGCTGCGGGTTTGAGGTCGGCCACGAGCGTGGGGCCGGCCACCTGGCGGTCGTCGAGCAGTGCGGCGGCGGCGAGGTACCCGCTGCGAACCGCGCCCTCCATCGTGGCGGGCCAGCCGCTGTTGCACCAGTCGCCGGCCAGGTAGAGATTGGTGATTGCACCTCGCGCATCAGGCCGAGCAGCATTGATCCCGGGCTGAGCCGAAAACGTGGCTCGCTTCTCCTTGATCACGCGATGCTGGACAATTCGGGCGCCCTTGGCAGCGGGCAGGGCGCGACGGGTCTCGGCGGCGGCCATGTCGGCGATCTCGGCCGCCGGTTTGTCGACCAGATGGTGCGCGGCGCTGATCACACCGTGAAGGTGCTGGCCCTTACCCCCCTGTTCACCCGTGTCACCGCTCAGTGCGGCGGCACAATCCTTGTTGAACAGCCACTGCAACGGACTCTGTGTCAGGATCAGGTGTGGCAGTTTCATGACCGGTCGGTCGAACCAGAGATGAATGCCGATGATCGGACTGACTTCGAACGCGCCAAGTTGTCGAAGCCGCGGATCGATCTGTCGAGCTTCAGGCGGACACAGCTTGTCCAGCCGGTCGAACGGCAGCGCGCTGACAAACCCCTCGGCGGTCAACTGCCGCCCGCCATCGATGTGCAACGTGCGCACCTGATCGCCATCGAGTGACAATCGCTCGGCACTGGTCGCCAACAGGACGGTGCCGCCGGCTGCTTCGATTACCTGTCGGGCCGAGTCGTATAGGTTCACCAGCGGCACATTGGGCACACCCATCACGTAAGCCTGCTCGTTGGCCAAAAAACCCTCCGTAAATATCTGCATCGCGTAGTCGGCGGCGACGTATTGCGGCAACTCGTTGACCGCGCTGATGATAATGACGGACCAGAATTTTTCGACGGCTCGCACCGGCTGACCATTGGCTTTGAGCCAGTCCGTGAAGCTGCGATCGTGCCATTGCTTCCGACCAGCGACTCCCAACCGCATCATGGTAAACAGGCCGCGTGCGATGGCCAGTTTCTCTGCCAACGTCAACGACGCAAACGCCAGCAGCGAGCCGGTCATGTGAAGCGGAGCCGGCAGATCATCCGCTTCCAATACGTCCAGCCGACCCTGGCCGTCAAGAAAATACAGGCGACGATGCCAGGCAATGCAGTCGGCCACGCCCAACCGCTTGTAAAGATCGATCAAGTTCGTGCAACAACCCAGCAGCACGTGCTGGCAATTGTCGAGCAGTTGTTCATTGGTCGGATCCACAAAGCTGGTCGCCCGCCCGCCCAGCCGCTTGCACGTTTCGACCAGCGTAACCCGCGCCCCCCGATCCGCCAGGCGCACAGCCGCCGCGATGCCCGCCAGCCCACCGCCGATGACGACGACGGGTGGGTCGGTGGTTGATGATCGGTGACCGGCGATTGGGGTTGTGTTCATGGAGTGTGTGGAACAAGCGAGGTCATGCGTGAAGGCCACAGCGGCACAACGCTCGTAAAGCGATGGCGGCC
Organism: Phycisphaerae bacterium; assembly: GCA_963577075.1. GTDB lineage: Bacteria > Planctomycetota > Phycisphaerae > Phycisphaerales > Phycisphaeraceae > CAUYYV01. Next base: position 2,855 of record CAUYYV010000055.1, on the reverse strand, counting down.
TTGCCAAAACCGCTCATCCGCACGCGCCTGCCGAGCACATGCCGTGGGTGAACAGCGATCTTGTCAAGCAGGCCGCGATAGATGCGCATGATCGCCCAACTGGCCGGCCGGCATTTCGCGTCGATGTGTGCGTCGAGTTCGGCACTCTGTTGATAATACGATCGGGCACGGTCGACCTGGTACGCCATGAGCTGGTCGAATCGACCGTTGACGCTGCCGGCGGCGAGTTGCCCGACCAGCTCCTCCGGATCAAAACCAAACTGGCGCAGTTCATCGCCCGGCAGGTAAAGCCGACCACGCTGGGCGTCCTCGACCAAGTCGCGCAGAATATTGGTCAGTTGCAGCGCTACACCACGATGCTCGGCCATACGCTGCACCTCCGCGGCGCCGTCGTGGCCCCAGATCGTGATACACACCAAGCCGACGACTGACGCAACTTTATAACAGTAATCGTAAAGCTGCGAGAACGTGCCGTAACGCGTCTTGTGCTGGTCCAGCAACTGGCCGTCGATCATGGCGTTGAGATAATCCGCCGGAATCTCGTGCTTCAGCAGCGTGTGCCGCACCGCCGGCCAAACCGATTCACAGGTCGCCGGAAACTGTGTCAGGACATCGCCGTCTGGATTCATGGCGAGCATCGTCATCTCGCGGAATTGCTCGAGGCGCGCCGCGTTCTGCTGCGGGTCATTGTGCTCGTCGGCCAAGTCGTCGGCAGCACGCATCCACGCGTAGATCGCGTATATGGAGCAGCGTTTCCCGATCGGCATGACCCTCATGCCATAGTAGAAATTGCGGGCGTGGCGACGGGTCAATCGGTGGCATTCGTCGAACGACTGCTTGAGGATCTGCGACGCGGGCCGCGCCGGATGAGCAGAGCATGGATCGTGTGTCATCATGCTCATCGCCCTCGCCACCTGGACCACAGTGCCCGCAGGATCAGCATGGTCTTGGTGACTTTGCCCAGTGACGGGCGATGCTGCAACGTATCGTACTCGAGCCGTTCGATCATTCGCAGTACCGATTCACCGCCGCTGGAGAACAGCTTGATGTCGACGCGCACCTCCGGCGCAACCAGCGGCCACAGACCCTGGCCCGTGTCGAACAGCGGCCATGTCTTTCCGACCAGCTCACGGATCGTGGCGCGATAGGCCGGCCGCAACGCCACGATGCCACCAGCACTGCCGGCTGGGCAACAGTCAGCGGCACGCTCGCGGCGGTGGTCAAGGTTGATTGCCTTGACCATCAGTTCGATGTCAAGCCCATGCCGCGACGCGACGTCGGCGGGAATGTACACCCGATCGCGTTCGATCACGTCGCGGCGAACGTCCTGCCAGAAGTTGGCCAGTTGCAGCGCGGTGCACGTCGCGTCGCTGAGCCGCTGACGCTCGGCATCGCGGTAACCGCACACGTACAGCACCAGCCGTCCAACCGAATCGGCGCTACGCGTACAGTAGTCGAGCACCTGCGGCCAGTTCTGGTAACGCGTCACCTGCTGGTCCTGCACGAACGCATCGATCAGGTCATCAAATGGCTGGCGTGGGATGTCGTGGCGACGGATCGTCGGCTGCAGGGCCACGAACACCGGGTGACGAGGCCGGCCGGCGTAACAGGCGTCCAACTCACGCCGCCACCAGTCCAGCAACTCCAAGCTGCGCCCCGGGTCGCCGGTCTCATCTCCCAGATCATCGGCCCAACGGCAGAAGGCGTAAATATGGCGAAAGTCGGCCCGCAGCCGCTTGGGCAACAGCCAACTGACAACCGTGAAGTTCTCGTCTTGCGACCTGACCAGATCTCGCGTGTACGCCGCCGCCTGAGCGTAATCGAGCCGCTCACACCGCTGGGGTCCGTAAGTGTCAAGTTGCCGCAGGATTGCTGACGCCATATGCCGGCTTCCACCCCCATGATAACCGGCTCGACAGCGTACAGTCCATCGCGACGCTCAGCAGTACTCGAGATATGCCTGACTGATCTGCTCAACGTACACGGCCTGATCCTGCCGCCAATAGTGCTCACTGAATATCTCGACCTCATGGAAACCGGTGAACCCGGTGCGCTCAACCCACCTGCGAATCGTGCGGATGTCGATGCAGCCCTCACCCATCATCCCGCGATCAGTCAGCAGGTCGCGAGTCTCGACCCGCCAGTCACAGACATGAAACCCCAACAACGTGCCCTGTCGCCCGGCCAGGTCTATCTCGGCCTCCAGGTCCGGATCCCACCACACGTGGTAGACGTCCAAGGCGATACCGACCAGCGGGTGCCCCAGTCGCTCGCATATCACACGGGCGTCAGCCATGCGATTGATGCACGATCGATCTGCGGCGTACATCGGGTGCAACGGCTCGATCGCCAACTTCACGCCGCTGGCCTCGGCGTGCGGCAGGACCGCCGCGATGCCATCTTCCACCTGTCTTCGCGCTTCGGCCAGCATCATCCCCGGCACCGCACCGACCACCAGCACGATCATCTCCGCACCGATCGCCCTGGCCTGGTCGATGCACAGCTTGTTGTCATCGATCGCCTTGTCGCGTTCCCCCGCGTCGCCGGCAGGGAAGAACCCGCCACGCACCAGTGCCGGCACCGCCAGACCCGCATCGCCCAGCATTCTCGCCGCGTCCGCCAGGCTCACCGACTCGAACACGTTTCGCCACACACTGATCGCCCGCACGCCTGCCGCCGCGTAACCCGCCACGCACTGGGCCAGCGACCACGGCTTGTTCGTCATCGTGTGGATCGCTAGCCGCGAGGCATCCTTGAGCCGCTCATCCGTCATGCAACACCTTTCCGTCCATCGTTGGTGCCAACCTGCCCGGCCGTCCGGATCGAGCGTTGCCAACTTAGCACATCCACATCAT
>CAUYYV010000054.1:0-13674 GCA_963577075.1 Phycisphaerae bacterium | reverse complement strand
TTTTTCCAAGGGGCAGGTGGGTTCGTGGGTCGACCGCCGGATCGATGCGCCCCCGCGACGGCAGGGCGATCGCGACAAAGACCCCTATGACTGGGCAATCCTGATTGAGTCTTTCGAGGGCGACGACGCTGAAATGAAAGCCCGCGCCCTGCATGGGCGACTGGTCAGTGACGCCTACGTTCCCGATGTGTGGTTGAAAGAGTGGGGCCCGCGGTGGTTAGTGTTGCGCGGCCGATACGAGTCGCCGGCGGAAAGGGAGGCACAGCAGGCTCTGCGGCAGATGCGCATGATCGTGCTTGGCGTTGAGAGGCCGTTCGAATCGGCGAACATGACACGGTTGAGCACCATGAATCAGCCGGGTTCGCTGAACGTCAGCCAGTATCAGGGGCAGTTTCCTTACACGCTTCAGATCGCCGCTTATGAGCAGGGCTATCGCGGCGATCGTCGCAAGACCGCCGAACAGCACGCCAGAAAACTACGCAAGCAGGGGCATCAGGCATACTACCTGCACGGGCCGAACATGTCGATGGTGACCGTCGGCTTGTTTACCGATCAGGATCGCGTTCCTCGCACCATGTCCATGGGGGGCAGGGAGGTGACCCAGTTCTACTACGGGCCACGCATCCGCGAATTGCAGGAGCAGTTTCCCCATAATCTGGTCAATGGTGAAATCTTTCACCTGCCCACCGCGCGGGGCGGGACCGGGTCGCAAAAGAGCACGTTGATCGCCATCAGGTAGCCCCGCATTTTTTGGATAGTCGTTGCGCGATCGGCCACAGGACCAGGGCATAGACGGGTATATACTCGGCAGCAAGCAGCCCGCCGGGCACTACATAAATGCTGTGATCCAGAATGGCGACGTAGCTCCATGCGACCGTCAGGCTCATCACCCACGCGCCGCAACTGAACCGGATCGGTAACAGTGCCAGCGCCCACAACAGGTACCACGGGTGCACGGTGCTGGACAGCAACAACGCGGCAAACAGATATATGAGCGAGACACGCCACAGCCCGGTACGACTCAGCGTGGCGACGATGAGGATGACGAACAATACCACGCCCAGCGCCATGCCGGCCAAGTCGGTTGAACCCAGTGTTTGCGAAAGCGGATCATGCAGTGAGTTATTGAACGACCATCGATCCATGAACGTCATCACCGTGTGCCACATCCGGTCCAGCCCGCCTTCCATCGCGGCAAAGGGCAGGTACAGTGCGGCGATCGTGACGCAGGCGGCCAGCACCGCGGCGCAGGCGGCCTTCGGTTGGCGGCGCATCGACCATGCCAGCGGCAGCACCAGCGGTGCTACCAGTGGCTTGACGCCGATCGCCAGGGCCAAGGCGCCGCCGGTGAGCACGGGGCGGGCGCGATTGAACATCTTTAATCGGGGGCTTGCGCCCCCAGCTATGAAGCCCTGATCATCCGCCAACGTCAGCGCCATCAACAGCCACGCGATGCCGATGACGTCCTGATGACCTGACGCGGCCACCTCGCTTAGCACCAGTGGATGCCATCCGTAGAGCACCGACCACCACACCGATACGCCCTCACGAAGCAACTTGAGCATCAGCAACGCCACGATCCAGATATCGAACGATACAAACAGAAGGCGAAACACGATTGAGGTCGTGCGGGACTTTCCATGCGTGGACCGATCAGGTTCGACCCACCTGCTGATCAGCGCAGCACTCGCAAACGCCCACTGGCTCGTCGGTTGATAGATCGTTACCAGGTTCGGGTGATTGACCAGGCGAGCGGTGGACACATCGATGTCCGGCATCGCTTGGCGATCATTGTCGTATCGCTTGATCACCTCGTCGGGTGACTCGGCGTAGGGACTGCGCCCGGCTGCCAGCGTCTGCCCGTCGTGGATATATCGCCAGATATCATCACTGAAATACGGATCGGTAACGCACACGGTCACCAAGCGCATGAGCACCGCGACGGCCAAGATGATCATCACGTTGCCGGCCGGCCTCCACGCGGTCCAGCCGGACACCTCCGCTGCCGGCGCCCTGTGCAGCAGGATGGCGATAGCGGTGAGCATCGCCCACATCACGGCGCAGGCGACCCAGAACATGGTCAGTCGCATGATTTTCGCATCTGCGGTGGGCGGATGATCGCCAGACAGCACCCAGATCACGAAGACCAGGCCCAGCGTGTAGCACAAACCCAACGCGATCAAGGGCAGACGTGGTCGCCTGTTTGATGCTGGCCGGTTCATGCCGGCATCGCCATCGTTGGTGTGTCAGCCAACATCGCAAGATGCCTGCCCACCTGTGTCGCCAACTCGGTTTTGACTGCACCCATCGCCGGGCATTGCTCGCCGAGCATCTCGTGGAGGCTCGTCACCGCGCGGCCGGTCAGACCGCAGGGGACGATCGTCTGAAAATGACCCGGGTCGGTCGTGACATTGATTGCCATGCCGTGCATCGTGACGTTGCGTCGAACGCGGATGCCCAGGGCGCAGAGCTTTTTGGGTCTGGGGTTGGAGGTCCGGGGTCCGGTTGATGTGTTGGGCGGATGGGCCCATACGCCGGTGGCGCAACTGTCGCGGACCGCGTTGACGCCGAAGGCCGCGACGGTGTCGATTACAATTTGCTCGAGCAGACGCATGTATCGGCCGACGTTGAGACGTAGCGGGGCCAATCGCAGGATTGGATAGGCCACCAACTGCCCGGGGCCATGGTAAGTGATATCGCCACCGCGATCGGTCGCCTGGACGTCAATGCCAAGCCTCGCCAGTTCTGCCCGGCTGGCACGCAAATGATCGCTTGCCCCCTTGCGCTTGCTGATGGTGATGACCGGATTGTGCTCGACGAGCAGCAGTGTCTGGGGTGCCTTGATGTCGAGCACGCGTTGGTGCGTATCACGCTGGACGGTCAGCGTGTCCGCATAATCCATGCGCCCCAGATCATGTACCACCAGTTCGGCCGGACCGTTGGCGTTGCTGTTCATGTTACTTATGATAGCGAGCGGACAACAGGGCGAACTGGATAGCGCGGTGGCCGAGATACATCCGACGAGCGTCGTGGACAAACATGCTGATTTGGCTGATGACGTTCGCGTCGGACCCAACTGCGTCATCGAGGGAAAGGTTGTGCTAGGCGCCGGCACGCGGCTTATCGCCGGCGTGTATCTCAACGGGCCGATCACCTGCGGTGCGGGGAACACGTTCTACCCATTCTGCTGCATCGGGTTTGCACCACAACACCTGGGATTCGATCCGGCCGAGGATGGCTCAGGCGTGCTCATCGGTGCCGGCAACTGCTTTCGTGAGGGTGTGACCATTACGCGGGCCATGGGACAGTCGCCCACGACCATTGGCGATCACAACTACATGATGGCCAACACGCACGCTGGGCACGACGCGGTCATGGCCGACCATTGTGTACTGGGAAACGGCGCGTTGCTGGGCGGATACGTAACGCTGGGTGATCGCGTTGTGTTGGGCGGAATCGCCGGGATTCATCAGTTCTGCCGGGCCGGCAGGCTGGCGATGCTCAGCGGCGGGGCGGGCATCACCAAGGATCTGCCGCCGTTTTGCACCAGTTACATGACGCGAACCGTCGGGTCGCTCAACCTAGTTGGCTTGCGCCGGGCCGGGTATCGTGACCATGTCAAGCCGTTGCAACATGCGTTCGACATCCTGTATCGGCAGGGCCGGACGAACACGACGGCGGTGGATATGATCGAAAAGGAACTTGGCGACGATCCGCTTTGCAGCGAGTTGGCACAGTTCGTGCGCGGCTCGAAACGCGGTATCACATCGTACGCCAGGTCACGAGACGCAGCCGCCGAGCAATAGTTGTTTGCCTGTCGCACATTCTGGCGATCAGGTCAGTCGTACGGATCAAAGAATGTCAGATCGGCGCCGAAATTATCGACGGTCACGACCTCGTCGCCGCGCAGGCGCACGCGGATGTCGCGGGTGCGGTGCTTAAGCACCATATCCTGCGCTGCCAGGTCGAATCCAATTTTGATGGGTGTCGCGACCGGAGCGTCCGCGATGAAAAGATACTGATTCGTGAATCGGTGGGGCGGCTCGAGACCCGCGACGGTGATGTGCTTGCGGTCTACCCAAGGTGGAATGCGCACGGACAGCGGCGCCGGCTTCTTGATCGTCACGCTCAACCGATCGTGCGTGTAGGGAGATTGGACACGAATTGCCTCGGTTTCGTGATCGAACAGAAGATTGACCCAATGGCCCGCGTCGTCTAGGCGCGTCGCTTCGCGCAGCACCTCGCACAACGAGCCCACCACGCCGCCAACGACATCCATGTTGAAACTGAGCACCTTCAGGTCCACCGGTTGGTGCCCATAGGGCGCCGGGAACCCGAAGGCGCCGAGGTGACGGTCGGCGAGGTTACGCTTGCCGTCCTCATTGTCAGGGTTCGGTGGATCAGTAATGAATGAGTTGTCGCGCAGTTGTGATGGCAGCAGGTGCCCGCGTACTATGCGCTCGGCGTCGTGGAAGTAGCGGGGCCAACCCCACCGCCCGAGGATCAACGCCGCCTCGACAATGTCGCCGGTGTTGTTGCATTCGCCTTGGTCGGGGTTTTTATCCGGATGCGCGCCTTCGATCACCCAGCCCAACTCGTCGCGGATGTCCCGCAGCCCGCAGTCGTAAAATACGCGTACACGGTCCATCAGTGTCGAATCGTTCGTCAGGTCGGCGAGTTGAGCCAGTGAAGACATGACGCAGGTCGTCGAATGCGTGTGCGTGCCGAACAATTCAGTATCGAATCCGCCCGTTTCGAGGAAGAACTCGGCGATCGCTTTCTCTTTCAACGCCATCGCCAACTCGAGTGCCGGGTCGTAACCGGTGGCGCGAAAGTATTTGACCAGCGGCCCGATCATGCGTGCTTCGCCGCTGATGAACCCGTGATTGTGTCTGGGCTGGAGGCCTTGTTGCTTCAAGGCGTCAAATTTCCATCCGTGCTGCGGGCTCCAATACGTGAATACCGAATCAATCATGTGCTCGGCGGTCTGACGCGCCCAGTCGCAGTCACGATATTTGACCAGTGCATAAAGTGCATGCATGCCTTCACGACAGTTGTGCGGTGTGAAGACGATGGGTTTGCCGTCTTGGATCTCCCGATTCAGCGGTAGCGCGACCGGCCCGCTGAACGAAAGCTTAGCCGCCCGCGTGTGGTTATCAATCGCTCGCTCGTCCAATGAAATGCCGGCGGCATCCTCGGCGCTCAGCAGGGCGTTGAGGTGCCGGCCGGGCACGTGCGACTCGCTGCCGCACACGTTGAATTGCAGGAAGGTCTGCTCGTCCGAGTGGTGTGGCACAATCCGCGACTTGAAAAAAGGCATGTGATCGTCGTCGGCGTCAAACACGCTCTGCATTGTGCGGCAGCCCAGTTCGATCGCTGCCCTTACGTCGGTGGTGTTGACATTCTCGAGCTTCGGCACGGTTCTGCACCAACTTTGATCGTGCGGGTTCTGAGTTAGGGTGCCACACATTGGCCGCGAAGTGACAACGTGTGACGATGTTCAGGCACGTTACATTACACGCCTTGCCCTGCGGGGCAAGGCGTGCCACCCGCCATGAACGCTGTCACTTTACCAAGCAGGTACACTGCTGGGTCGCATCGCTTGCCGGCAGTTGCCAGCCAAGCCATCCGTCGGATTGGGTCACGGACAACGCTTGCCCATCGACGCTGCACTGCACGGTGGTGGGATCGACATGTCCCCACGGTTTGGTTCGCATCCGCAGCGGCCAGGGAGAGCCCGGCGCCACCTTCAATTGCATGCCTTTTGCGTCGTAGCGTACCTCGACTCGCCGCCCCAGCAGTGTCGCGTCGAGCCCGAACCCGTCATCGAAATACGACTGCGGAGCACAGGGCGACAGCGTCAATGCGCCGTCGACCGCCGGGTCAACCCCCGCCAGCCATTGGCAGCAGATGCGTACCAGATTCGCCGGCCATTCGCCGTAGTGCTCGTGCCCCGATGCGTAGCAGCCGAACTCATCAAGCTTGTACGCCCGGCCGATCTTGCCGTGCTTGTTGATCAACTTCATGTGGTACTGCTGATCCTCGCGTGCCGGGCTGGGCGGCAGGTCGATCCGGTAGTATCGCTCCGACCACGACCAGTCCTGGTGCCGTCCGACCTTCGCGACGCGTTGCAGCGTGTCGACGAGTCCGGCGCCGTCCAAACGCCGGTGACGCGCCATCGACTCTACGAACCAGACCCGCCCCATAGCCGCCAACTCGCCGAAGAACCGGCTGTCGGAGTTGTGCAGGTGCATGCGGTACTTGGACGTCGTCTCCCACCACTGATAGTTCTCCGGTTTGGCGCAAGGACCGGTTGGCATGATGCCGTAATACAACTCCTCGCTGCGGGCAAGTTGCTGCCACAGCACTTTGTCCTTGTCGTCATCGACAAGGCCGACACCTTGCGCGATCCAATCCGTATCGGACAGCCCGTGACTATCGATTGCGCCGTTAAAAGGATGCACGTATTCGGCGCAGCGCTCGCCCAACCAGAACCGATTGGCAAAAGCTTTGCGAATGCGCTGCGCTTCGCCGCGGAAATGCGCGGCCCGATCATCGCGGCCAAGTTGTTCAGCCAACTCGGCTGTCTGCAGGTAGTTCTGGTAGGCGTATCCCTGCGTGATGCCGTCGAATTCGTAGCGGGTAGGCAGGTCCTGGTAGTACGACCCGCAGCCGACTAGGCCGTCGACATCCGCCATCGACGTTATCCATACCGCCGCGCGATCGATCGACTCGAAGTTACGCTCCAGCCAGTCTCGGTCCTGCGTGAACCGAAACAGGTCGTAGCCTTCCTTGACCCATGTGCTGGCGGCGAGAATAAACAGCGATGGTCCAGGTTGGAACGCGCTGATAAATTTCGATCTCCCGATGAACGAAATGTACGGCCCTGTGATGCCGTCCGGCGGAATTCGGCTGTCGTCGGTTTCGATGCGGTAGGGAATCTGACCGTTTTGTCGTTGCTCGGCCTTGACATAGTCCCAGTATCCGAGATTTTCGTAGATATGGCCGGCCCACATCAGGGCGTGGCCCATCTGGTGGCCGTCCAGGCCGGGCCAGACGGGGCCATCAAGGCCTCGCCCCTTATTGTGCGCGCAGATGTAGAAGTACCAGTCGAATACCTCCGGCCCGAGGCATTGCAGGACATGATCGTGCATCGCATGCTCAAACGCCTCGGCAATCAGCGGGTCGGGCACATGCAGACAGGCCGGTTCACCGCCAAATGGATGAGGCATGACTACACCTTCAGTTGCGGTTGATAGGCCAGTTCGCCCTGGTATCGTCGGCGAATTGGTTCGACGACAGCCTCGATAAATGCATCGACCTGCTGCGGCGCCCGGCCGATGTACCGCGACGGTTCGAGGGCGGCGTCGAAATCAACGTTCTTGAAAACTGGTTCAGATTTGAGTCGATCGAGCAGGTCATTGGGTGCGCCTTCAGCCTTGACACGCTGCGCGGCGGCCTGGCTGTGCGTACGGATTGTCTCGTGGACATGCTGGCGGTCACCGCCCGCCTTGACCGCAGCCATGAGCAGGTTCTCCGTCGCCATGAACGGCAATTCCGTCGCGAGGTTGGCCGCGATGGTTTTCTCGTAGACGACGATGCCTGATGCCACGTTGATCACGAGATCTAGCACGCCGTCAATCGCAAGGAACGGCTCGGGCAGCGACAGCCTGCGGGTGCTCGAATCGTCGAGTGTCCGTTCCAGCCACTGCTCGGCGGCCGTCGTAAACGGCACCGTCGTCAGCCCGATTACGAATCTGCTCAACCCGCAGATGCGCTCGCAGCGCATCGGATTGCGCTTGTACGCCATCGCCGACGAGCCGACCTGCTCGGCTTCAAACGGCTCTTCGAGTTCCTTGTGGTTGGCCAGCAGGCGTATGTCGGTGGCAAACTTCTGTGCGGCGGCGGCGGTGGCGGCGAGCGATGAAATGACCAGTCCGTCCACCACGCGAGGATACGTTTGCCCGGTGATGACGTATCGTTTTTCGACGGGCCATCCCATCTTTTCCGTGACCAGTTGATCGAGCCGGTCGACCTTGTCGTGATCGCCGTCGAAAAGCGCAAGGAAGGACGCCTGCGTACCGGTCGTACCCTTGACGCCGCGGAATCGCAGCGAATCGATACGGTGCTCGATCTCCTCGAGCGCACCGGCCAAGTCGTGGGCCCACAATGCGGCCCGCTTGCCGACCGTCGTCGGCTGTGCCGGCTGATAGTGGGTAAAAGCCAGCGTAGGAAGGGTGCGATGATTCGCGGCGAACGAGCCGAGTGCATCGATGGCGCACGCCAGTTTACCCGCGACGATACCCAATGCCTCGCGGATCTGGAGCAACTCCGTGTTGCAGTTGACGAATTGACTGGTGGCGCCGAGGTGAATGATCGGTTTCGCCGCCGGGGCCGCGTCGCCCAGCGTGTGGATGTGCGCCATCACGTCATGACGAAGCTTCTTTTCGTAGTCGGCCGCCTTGGCAAGGTCCACGTCGTCGACGCAGCGGCGCATCGCCTCGATCTGCTCCTCGCTGATATCCAGCCCGAGTTGCTGCTGAGCCTCGGCCAGCGCCAGCCACAGTCGTCGCCATGTCGTGAACTTCCGCCGCGACGACCACACGCCCTGCATGCGTGGCGAGGCGTTGCGGCTGGAAAGCGGAGACTCGTATCGGTCCGGCCCACTCATGACGACTGCCTTTCTGCAGGAGTCACGCGTGATAGTATGCTCACCACTACGATGGAGGTGGGCGCGACGATCCGGCGCGTGCGGCGACGCGATTGACCTGCGTTGAAACTCATTGGCGATTGACCCACTGTTCGGTGTCGGTCATATTACAGTAGAACCCTGTTCGTCGCGACACCGTACCAGTGAACTGGGCAGTTTAGGGTCTGAGCCCCGCACCGCGACGCCGCGACCGAGCCGATTTGAGCCGCCCATGAGCCGCCCATGAGCCGCACCGACGAATCGACGTTGATCGATACAGCCATGCGCGGCGATCGGTCTGCGATGGGGCAACTGCTGGACCGGTATCAGCACCGACTTTTCAACGTCGTGTTGCGCATGGTGTCGAACCGGGAGGACGCCGCTGACGTCACGCAGGATGCGATGCTCAAGATTGTTGCGCATTTCGACGAATTTCAAGGCAAGGCACGGCTCACGACGTGGATGATCCGCATCGCGATGAATCAGTCAATCTCCCACCTGCGCAAGCGTCGCCACCGCCAGACCCAGAGCCTCGACGACGACGGCGACGAGGGGAAGCGCAAGGGGGGGGCGCGAAACACGGCCGATGATCGGGAACCCGGGCCGCTCGAACGCGTCCAACAGAATGAGATGATTGCCCACCTGCACCGAGCCATGGACAATTTGGACCAGGATTTTCGTGGTGTGCTGGTACTGCGCGATATTGACCAGATGAACTATCAGGAAATTGCCGAGGTGCTCGAGGTGCCCGTGGGAACGGTCAAGAGCCGTCTGTTTCGCGCACGACTGGCGCTTCGTCAGGAAATGATGCGGCTGATTGACACATCAGCGGGCCGGCGGGCGTCGGCGGGAGGCGGTAATGGCTGAGCGGTTCGATGAAGAACTGATGCTGGGGTACGTCGAGGGCGATCTGACGCCGGCGCAGCGCGAGCAATTCGAGCGCCGGCTCATCGCCGATCCCCGCTTGCGCGATCTGTTGACGCAGATGCGCAGGGACCGGACGGCGTTGCGTGACCTCGATCCGCAGGCGGCGCCACCGCAATTGGTCGAGCATGTCAATCATCAGCTCGAGCGGCAGATGCTGCTGGGCGACGCGTCGGCGCCCACGGGCCGGCCGCGATCACCGCGATTTACCGCCGGGCGTATCGTGGCGTACTCGGCCGTCGCAGCCATGCTCGCCGTCTGCGCATCGATCGTGGCCATCACGCTGCAAACGACGCAGTCGCTCTGGACCATGCCGGGCGATGATAAATACGTGGTGGCAATGGATATGGAATCATCGAACGCGCCGGCCGATGCCATGGCTGATAAGCGTGACCTTGACATGCAACAGCGTGTCGGAAAAGTGGCCGACGCAAGAAAATTCGCCGCGGTCGAAAAAGCGGAAGCGCGTCACGAGACGGCGTTTGCGCAGGAAACGGTTGAGAAGGGGGGCATGCCTGATGTGATGGTCCGTGATGAGTCGCGGTTTGCCGTACAACCGCTCAAAGTTGACGGCGGAGTTGCCGTGGTTGACGACGGCAAAGTATTACCCGGTGAATCCCCAAGGAATCTCCCCGGCGGTGAACTCGTGCCCGCCGAGCCGGTTGTTGAAGCGGTCGAAACCGTGCATATGCAACTCGACGTGACGACGCTCGACCCGCCGCTGTGCGCCACGAATCTGATCGCCTACGCGACAACGAACAACTATGAGGTGATTTCGCCCGTGGTCGAGGCCCGCCCGGTGGTGGCATCACAACTCAGTAAACGCGTGGATAAGATAATCAAAGAGGCACAGGATCAGGACCCGGATCTGGTGTCCAAAGAGATCAAGCCGGCTCGAACCCCCCGGCAGATTGTGATCGATATGCCTGCCGATGAGTTGCCGAAGTTGATCGATGAATTAAATGCGATCAAGGGGCAGCGCGCCACGATCGTCCCGAGCAACAATGTCATGATATTTCGCCGTTCGGGGCGAGGGCCGAACACGGACGCAATGGTGCAGCACGCGGCGCAGCGGATGAACGAGGCGCCCGACCCCGAGTTGCCGATGGCCAGGCAGATCATGGCGCAGCGTGGGCGGCGACCGGGGTTGCGCACTGATTGGGCTGCCGTGATCAACGAGCAGTTGCCGCTGAGCCCGGTCATGCCCGTGCTCGGCCCGCAGACACGCGTAAACCTGCAGGTCGTCGTGTACAAGCAGGACATCCTTGGGGATAACGACACGATCGAATCGGATGGCACACCGGCGGGCAAGACGACGCGTTAATCACCGCCTGGCAAGAAACAGCGCCGCCCAGGGCGTGACGATCAAAATCGACCCCGACACCGCGACCACGTATGACAAGGCCGGGGTCAGCGTGATGCGATGTGACCAGACAAGCCACAGCGCCGCGCCGCCGACTGCCGTCGCCAGTCCCGCCGCCGTCGCCAGCGTCATCCACTTGCCCCAACGTCCCAGTTGGCACAAGTCCTCGATCGCGGCATGGTCCAAATGATGATCGCGCATGCGGTCATGTTAACGCAAGGCCGGTGATCGCGATGATCCGTCGGATCCGTGGTGCCTGGCGCGAAAAGTCGAATGTGTCATGTCACCCGCTGCATCGATGGCCAGTTCGACCATGCCATCGCGTGCGGTCACGTGGCGGATGATGGTTGTTCTCGACAGGTAATCCTCCCAGCGATCGTGACGCAAACGAGCCGGCCCGCTGGATTGCAGCACCACCGTGGGGTTGACCGCGTCAATGAATCGCGGCGAGGAGTCGACGTAGCTGCCGTGGTGTGGCAGGTTGCAGGCGTCGGCGCGCAGGTCGGTGTCGGATTCGATCAAACGCATCATCGCGTGCTGCTGAATGTCGCCGCACAGCAGGACCCGCCGACCCGCTGTGCTGAGGCGCAACACGATCGAGGTGTCGTTCGGCAGCGCGCCGGCGAGGGTGGGCGGCGGCCACAGCGCTTCGAGCGTCACGGCTCCCAGTGTCTGACGCCAGCCGGCGGTGACCGTTTCGATCGGTATCCGCCGCTTGTCCAGTTGCTCGATCAGGTACGCCGTCGTCGACGCAGGATCCCGGCGCGCTTGTGCGAGCATGTGAGGTGGCAGACGCACGCGTGACACGGGAATGCGGTCGATCAGGTCCAGCGTACCGTTGAAATGGTCGAGGTGGGCGTGCGAAATGAAAAGTGCATCAATCCGCTCGACGCCCCAGTGCCGAAGTGCCGGCAGCACCGTGTGATTGGCCAGGTGCCAGTATTGTCGTGACCCACAGTCGAACATGACGACGGCGCCGTCGTCGCCGGCATTGCTTGCGCCAATGCGCAGCACGTAACAGGAGCCGTCGCCGATGGCTAGCATGTTCAATCGAAGCGGCGGGTCATCACCGCGTTGCAGCCACCGCACAACCAGTGATCCCGGCGCCGCGTCTACGATGAGCCAGGCTGCACACAAGACCGCCGCCGCCGCCAATGCGCGCTTGCGCCGGTAAAATATGCCCGTGAACAACGCGGCGCACACGGCCAGCATGGTGATCACCCACAGCACCGACGGCGCACGCTGAAGTTCGATCGTTGCGCCGGGCCACGTCGTTGCGTGCGACACCAGGCCGATCATCGCATCAGCGACCCACGCCAGTGGCCGGGCCAACAACAGGCCGACACTGGGCAGCAACAATCCTACGAGGATCTTGGCGTAGCCCAGACCCAGCGCCGCCGTGACCACTGGTAGCGCCAGGATCGACAACAGCACGGCCAACGGCGTGATGTATTGAAAGTGATACGCGACGATCGGCATCGCCACCGCAAATGCAATCAGGCTGACGGCCAGGTAATCGACCGCCCAGCGCATCCATCCCATGCGCGGACCCGGCGCCAGCGGGTCGGGCCAAATCCACTGACCCACCCGCCGGGTAAAAAGGATCAACGCCGTGACGACCCCGAAACTCAACTGGAATCCACCAGTGAACAGGCCGGCCGGCCGCCAGATCAGCAAGATCAGGGCTGCCATCGCCAGCAGGTCAAGCGCCGCCGCTCGTCGTCCGCTGGCGTAACCGACGGCGAACAGGCCCGCCATGATTCCCGCACGCACGATCGGCACCCGCCAGGGCACGACGATCATAAATATCGCCAGGGCGATCAGCACCACGCCCGCCGCCAAGCGTGGTCTGCCGGTGATCAATCGCATTCCAAACCACGTTAGCCCCAGCAGGATCGCCAGATGCGCGCCGCTGATTGCGAGCAGATGGGCCAACCCGACGCGACGAAACAGTTGCGAGATTTCCGCAGCGTCCACGCTTGTCCGGCCGAGCAGTAGTCGTTGCAGCAGGCCCACACGCGCGCGATTATCTTCAAGCCCGGCGCCCAATAGTTGGGAGGCTGCTTCGGAGGCCCGATCTCGCCACCGCGCCATGATCGATGCTGCGCCGCTGGCGTCGAGAAGCCTCCGGTTGCCGCGGTTGGCCAGGGTCAGCCGACCGTCGATGCCCGCTTCGCGATACACCCGTCGGTAATCGCGCTCGCCAGGATTGAGCGGCCCCTTGATGCGACTGAGCCAGCCTGTCGCAACGATGCGATTGCCGCTGCGTAACTCGTAATCACTCTCGGATATCTTGACGAGCAGCGTGCCGTTGCACGGTTGATCACGATCGTCGAGCACGATCGCGCTGAGTCGAAGTGTGCAAACGGTGCTCGGCGGCTCGTAGCTCAGATGTGAAAACGCACCACGCTGGGCACTGCGGACCTGCACCGGACCTTCTACCGTGCCGATCACACGGACCAGCGTTGATTCCCGCGACAGGTATTGACCGACATGATCGTGCGGCACATGAAATCGATCGGTGGCAAACCAGGCGCTGCCGGTCGCGGCCACCGCGATCAGCAACCATCGCAGCGCTGCGCTCGATCGGCGCCGCGCCGCCATCAGCGCCGCCACCACGGTCGCCAACGACGCGGCGCAAAGCCACAGCCCTCCCCATGGTGCGACCCGGCCCAGCAAAATGCCCGCGATCCATAAT
>CAUYYV010000053.1:0-13759 GCA_963577075.1 Phycisphaerae bacterium | reverse complement strand
GCCACCCGTACGGGCGGGCGATGCTGCGAGTCGGGGGTGGGCCAAGTGGTCGGTTTGGCTGGGTCGACGATCGCGCCGCCGGTTGTCGTGGCGATGCGTTGCAGCAATTGCGTGTTGACACGGCGACTGGACATTTCGTCCGGCGCGGCATCCACGTCGATCGCGGTGGCGACCTCGACGAGCATCTTGCCCTCGCCGCGTAACGTCGCGGCGATCGCGTAATGACCAGGCGCCGCCACGTCGAACGATCCTTCAAATCGCCCGGCTTCGCTGGGGCTCGATGACATCATCAGCGGCAACTTGCGGCCGTCGGGCATCATCACTGTCGCCTCGATGCGCGCCGACTGCGGTATCGTCGCACCCTGCGGTTCGGCGGTGAGCGTCACGGTCTGGCCGGCGGTGTACCGACTGCGCCCGGTTTCGAGCCAGAGGCTCATGTCTGTGTCCTGCCACCGGCGCGGGGCCATGGCGCGCAGCGCCTGCTGCCAGAAGACCTGGTACGGCGTTTGGCCCGATTCGTCGGTCTCTCCCATTGTCTGCCATTTCCACAACGTGTCCGTCCCGATAAACAGGACGCGGCCACGTCCGACGGTGTGCTCGGCCATGACGATGATCGGGCCGAAGTTGTTTGAATGGTCCGGCGTCTCAAGCAGGATGGTCGCCGCCGGCCGTTTGCGCAGGGGCGGATATATCTGGTCAACGGGTGGAAGCTGTTGCCAGCGCGCCGCGTCAGCGCTATCGGGCGGGTTATAGAGAAACGACGATGCGGCGCCAGCGGCGCTGGGCAGCACGGTGAGTGGTCCGGCGATCGGGGTCGCGGTCTTGGGCGACAGCACGACCGGCAGCAGCGCCTCGAGTTGCGGCGATTTGTTCCAACGCGCCAGGTTTGGCCCGGCAAGTACGATCAACGATTTGCCACGCTCGACGACCAGCCGGGCGATAGCCTGTGCCATGGCCGGATGCCAGCGTTGCGGTCGCACGTCGCCGAGGATCAGAATGTCGAACCGCTCCAGTTCGCCCTGCGATTGTGGGAAGCCGGCGAGCCTTACCGTCCGGTCCGGCTCGGCGAACTGCAAGTAAGTGCCCGAACCACGCGACAAAAAAGCGGTGAACGAGAAACTCGGATCGCTCTCGATCACACGCCGCAGGAACTTGAAACCCCAACGCCAGGAATCCTCGAACAGCAGGATATTGTTGTTACGCTTCACCACGTCGACGGTCAACTCGTAAGGATCCCCGACGTCGACGACGGCGGCCGGGTCGGACGATTTGAGGCGTAGTGTGTACCGCTTGAGTCCTGCGGTGGTCGGATGATAGGCCAGATCAATCTTGTGCTCGCTGCGGTCGGCGTTGAACTTGAGCCGGTGCTCAAGCACGCTGCGGTCGTCTTCGGTCAATTCGAGCACCACGGGCGTGCCCGCAGCGTATTGCTGGACGATCATGGCACGAAACCGGCACTCGGACCCGATCAGCACACGCTTGGCGCTTTGCACGCCTGCGATAGTCACGCGGGCTGATGTATCGACCGGCGGGTCGTCGGCGAGTTTGATCGCGAAAACCCTGGCCCCGAGCTGGCCTGCTGCGGCTATGGTGTCGGCGCCGCTGCGGTCGTTGCCGTCGGTGACCAGCACCATGCAAGGCTGTGCTGCGACCGGACCGGCCAGTTGACGGTGATAGTCGCGTGCGGCGCCCATGGCCTGCACCAGATCGGTCTGATCGCCGGTGGGTTCAAGCCGCTCATCTCCGTCTGCCGGGATCGGCCGGGCGGTACGCGCAAACGCGAACCGGTGGACGTCAAAATCATCGGTCAATTTCTGCGCCAAGCCGCTTTCGTGCATCGCGTTGATGGCGAGGTCGAGCCGGGTCATGCCGCCGTCTTCGGTGGCGCCCATGCTCGCCGACGTGTCGTACAACAGGAGCAGGTCGTTGCGCACCTGCTCCCGCGTGACATATGCGAACAGCGGTCGCAACAGGCAGACTGCAAACAGGCCTGTCGCGATTACACGCAGTACGGCCAGGTAGAAGATCCATCGGCCCGGAACCTTCTTGCGCCAAAGCACCATGCTGCCCTGCGCCAGCAGCACGAGCAACGCCGTCGCGATAGCCGCGATCAACCAGGCGGGTATGACGGGATGAAACGTGACTGCCATACGAGGATGCCTTATCGCTGCGGGGCTTGTCCCTGTTTGCCGGCGGAGTTTGGTTCTTGCGGTGACGCTGCCACGACGTGCCCGTGTTCACGGGTGCCGCGTTCGCTGTTGAAGAAACCGCTGGCCGCCACGATCGACTCGGTCACGACGATCGGGTTCATCCGCGGGCAAAGCCGGTGCACGAAAAACATCTCCGCGAGCAAGACGAGACAGGCGACCGCTATCAGCCAGTGCTCGAAGGCGAATCGCGAGGCATCAAGGTCGATCGTTCCGGCCTTCGCGTCCGGGCGCACGATACTAAAATTCGCCGGCTGCCACCACGCTTCAAGTATCTGGTCATCGGCGCGCACAAACGTGCTGTCACGTTCACTGTTCTGGACGACGATCGGGAAGCGTACGGGACCGGCCGGACCCATGTACTCGATGCGGTAAACACCCGTTTCGCGCAGGTCATTGAGTTGAATCATGGCCGACCCCGCCATGTTGCGCACGGTCGGGCGAATCGAATCGCCGCCCGGTGTCGTGACGGTCACTTCAGGATCGTCGGCAGGATCGTGCAGCGCCACCGTGATGGGCCGACCCAGCGTGAACATGCCGCGGCGGGCGCCGCCGGCAAGGTAGTCGATCAGTCGGTCGATCAGGTACACGAAGCTTTTTCTGCGGGGCAGATCGCTCCATCCGTCGTTGGCGGTCGTGTTGAAAAGCAAAACCTTGCCCGCGCCGAGTGTGCGTTCGACAATGGCCGGCGCATCGCGGCCGATCATGGCCAGCACATTCGTGTCGCCGGCCCCGAGACGGTAGTAAGCTTCGAACCGGCTCTGTGAGATATTCCCGTACGCCGGATCGAAAAGTTGTGCAAAAATCGGGTGCCGCCAGCGGATCTGCCCGATGCCTGCCGTACCGGCTTGTCCACCACCGACGCGCACCAGGTCTCCGACGGGCGTGGCCAGCAGCGATCGGGCGGGTCGAAGCGGGTTGTGCATCTTCGTGTTGTAGAACGCCGGGTCGATTGAAGGGCCGAGGAAAACGACCAGCCCGCCGCCGTCGTGGACGTGCCGCTCGAGAGCTTCGACATTGCTGTCGGGGGTCGCGGGCACATCGATCATGATGACCAGGTCGGCGCGGCGGATCACGGGTGCGAGGATTTCATCTTCGGTCCGGCGTTCGACCAGTAGCGTGCCCGGCGCCGCGATGGGCAGCACCTTGAGCGCGGTGCGCAAGTGGTGGCCCGGTTGCAACTCCTCGATCTGTGTCGAGGCAGGCTCGATGATGAGGATTCGCGTTGCCGATGAAGCGTCGAGGTTGAGCCAGTACACGTCGTCGCCGGCCAGGGCGTCGGGGGGGTCGAGGCTCAGCCGCGCCACTTTCTGCCGCATGTTGTATTGTGCCGGCAGTTCGAACTCGACCTGCGCGACGCTGTCAGGTGCGAGTTGCACTTGCATGGTCTGATCCGCCAGGTCGGGCAGGTTGTCCAGCTTGACGGTGCGTTGCTGTATCTGAGGCCCGACGGCACCGAGATCGACGCGGATGAACCGTCGGTCGCCCGCGGGTGACTCGACAGCCCGGGCGCCGGCGATCCAGCCGTTGATCGGCTGGGGCGGGCCCACGTCGATCACCGTGGCGCGCACTGGTGCATCGATCTGGTCGAGCAAGTTCGTGATCGCGCCCTGCGACCAGTTGAGCACGTGATTGTCCGTGATGAACAACAGTTCGACGCCGGCCTCATCATGACGATCGCCGCTCATCGGCTCAATCAGGCGTAGCGCATCGGACAGGTCCGTGCGCGTCGCGGCCGGGTACGTCGTGCGCAGCCGGCGCAATTGTGGCCCGGCGTCGCCGACCAATGGCCCGAGGGCCCTGGCCTGTGCGCCGGCGACCAGCACGGCCGTGCGATCCTGACCGCCCGGCCGCGACACGAGTTGGGCGGCGATCTTTTTGCCCGTTTCGAGCGGGGACCGGCCGTCGTCGTCGCGGTAGGTCATGCTGAGGCTGGTATCGAGAATTACGAACCGATCCGATCCGCCGCCGCCGTCCATCGACAGGATCGGCTTGGCCATCGCCAGTACCAGCAGTGCCAGCAGCGCCGCACGCAGCAGAAACAGCAGTACCTGGTGAAGCCTGATCCGCCTCGACATCCGGTGCTGGCTGGCGCGTAGCCAGCGCAGGCTGCTAAACGGGAGCTGACGTACCTTCTTAGGCTTGAAGATATGCAGCAGGATCGGGATGCTCAGAAGCAGCAACCCGAACAATGCGATAGGAGAAAGAAATCCAAACATTGATCCCTCAGGTTCTTTGTACCAGTTCCTGTGAGAGAGTCGTCAGTTGGTGTGATTTTACCTGCCGATCCACAGGGAGGGGCGTAGCCCAGACCAGGGGATCAACAGGCAATGCGGCTTGGGCGACGCCGCCCTTGACCTTGCCCCGGATCGAACCCTCGCCGCTAACAGTCATCAGCCTACTCCTTGCTGGCCTGACCTTTGGGCGACCAGGCAAAAGCCCGCCGATAGAGACCGCCGTTGCCATTAGGGTTTTCGACACGGACCGCAATGACGTTCTTTGCACCGGCGTTGACCAGCTTGCTGATGTCGCTGTCTTCCTGCCGGCCGGCAAACTGCCCATTGACCCAGATCCACATCTCGTTTTGCGGACCCCGCTTGCGCACCCCGCCAAAGTTGAGTTTGATGGTTTCGCCGGCAAACTCGGCAGGGATGTCCACCTCGGTGCGATACCAGGCGACTCCGTCGTAGCCATGGCCGACCTGGTCGCTGTAGCCCTGGGACTCCCAGAACCGCGTGGTGAGGATCGGCTTCCAGTCGCCGGCGTCATGCTTCGGATCAAACCAGGCGTAGATAATCCCCTGGTCATGGGGATCCGTGCGGAAGACCCACTGCTCCGGCAACATGGCCACCAGTTCGCCCCTGGTACCGTCAACCCGCTCCGCTCGGGCCCGGTTCTCATGGACGCGTCCGCCGATTAGGTGCGAATAACTCCTGATCCAGTCCGCCCGGGCCTGTTCCCGAATGGCCTCGTCATAAACACGCCTCTCGAACGCGGGCAACTCTTCCTCGTAGTCCTCGTGGTAGCGATCCATGTCGCCAACCTTGTAGAAGAAGGTATTCTCCTGGTCGATCCTCTTGTGAAACACCACCTGCTGCCTGGCCAGGTCGGCGGCATCGGCGAATCGGCCCTGGTCCTCGGCCTGGCGCATTTCCAGGTACATCATCAGATTGTCATAGCCGTAGCGCATGACACGCACCCGGCGGCGAAGCATTTCGGTGCCGGCCCTGGCCTCGGCACGGCGGATGTGCCGCTGTAGCGGCCTGATCTTCTCGATCGGGTAGATCAACTTGATGTTCTCCGAACCCGCATGGGCCGGACCGCTGTGCATCATCCGTTCCAGGGTGTCCCAGTAGGCCCGAACCGGTTTCGCGGCCGGGCCGAACAGCTTGCGGTAGTAATCATCCAGCAGGGCGTCCACGTCGGCGTGGGCGTCCCACATCAGCTTGGCCCTGATATAACAGATTCGGTCCTTGCTGCATAAGACTCATGATGGATTGCTGCAGGATGCCGCGGACGCCCATGTCGGCCATCATGGGCATCTCCTCGCGGAAGCGGGTCACTCCCGGCATGGGCACCCCCTGGGACAGATTGACGAACCCCGGCTCATAATCGTAGACGAAGACATTGTCCGACATCCGGCACCAGCGCTTCATGAGCTCGAAAACCGTGTCCCGGTGCCAGCAGGTGCCCGTACCGGCCACGTGCCGGGCGCAGGACCCCAGTGCTGCCACGACCGGCACGAGGGACCGATGCATGGTGTGTTCGACAGGGACGTAGAAGTAGTTGTTGTAGACGTAAAAGCCGAAGCGGAGATCGGGATGTTCTTTCTCCAGCAGCTCGGCGACCCTGTTGTAGAGGTCCAGCGAAAAGTCTACCGCCTGGTAGTGGTTCCGCTGCCAGGGGTGGCGAATGCCGTAGCCCTCCTCGGGACTGACGTTCATGCTGGTATCGCCCCAGGAGAGGCTGAACCATTTGCGGTTCGGGTGCTTCTCGAGCACTGCCCGGATTTTATCGGCTCTGATCTCGGCAGCATCGGGATGCCTGGGGTCGCCATGGCCCTGGCTGTGACCCGCGGCAGGGTCGGTGTCGTAGTCCAGGCGCATGCGGCGGTTCCAGTCCTCCCGATCAGGGCCCAGGTCGTTGTCGGCGCTGAACCATTGTGCCCGCTGGTCGAAACTGGGTACCGAGACGGTATCGATCGTCCCGACCTTGATGGTGGGTTTTGTGGGCACGACCTGGCCGATCTCGCCGGGCCAGAACCACCGGCAGCCCAGGCGTTCGAGCAGTTCATACGCGCCGAACAGCGTCCCGCTGGGTTCTACCCCGCTGATCGCGACATAATCGGCGCCGCTAACGATGACAAAGCCGTTACGGCAGTTGAGATCATCGCGGCGGCCACCCAAAGCCTGGTCGAGTTTCTTGGCGGCAATGACGCCCCTGGCCGCTCCGCCCAGCAGGATGCGCACCCGGGCTGGGTCGACCTTTTCCGCCGTTCTGATCTCCAGCTTTGCCCCGGACATCTTCTCCACAAAATGCTGCAGCTCCTCGGCCGCCAGTTGTTCGAGCTTCTCCGGTTGATCTGGCAGGACGATCTGGGCCCGTGGCCAGCCCTGCTCGACCAATGTCATGCCGAGTTGCGTACAAGCGCTCAACATGCAGCAAAAAGCAAGGCACCCAGCAGCAACCAGCGACTTTACCCTGTCCATTGCCCGGTCTCCATGAAAGGATTAATCCGACACCTGATACAAACATTCGGACCCGGAAAAGAGGTCAGGACCATTCTTGACGCCCGCTCATTGGCTTGCCTCCATCGCCGCGTACAGGCGGTCCGTCACGGACGAATAAGCAAGCGAAAACACACAGTGCATTGCCAACGTTGGCGACGGGCAGGACATCGTCCTGCCCGGTGAAACCTCCCATGTCGTAGCGTGGCAGAAGGTATAGGCAATCGAGGCGGCCACGGATCACCGGTCACTATTTCCGCAGACCCGTGCGCTGCTGGAGGTAGGACCTCAGCGCGTGGTCGTACGGGGTTCGCGTGTCGATGGCGTGGTAATCGATGCCGACCTCCGTCAGTTTCTTGCGATACAATTGTATCAATTCGTTGCTCTTTTCGACGTAGCTTGCGCGGATCGCGCTGGGATCGACCTCGATCTGCTCACCGGTCTCCATATCGCGCAGCAGGACCGAACCGTCAAATGAAAAATCGAGTTCAGCTGGATCCTGCACGTGAAATACGACTACGTCATGCCGGTGGCTGCCGATCAACCGGATCGCGCGCAGCGTCTGCTCGGGATCGTCGATCAGGTCACTGATGATGACCACGAGGCTTCGCCGCTTGATGTTGCGCACGATCGTGCGCAGGCTGGCGGCAAGGTCGGTCGTGCCGGAAGGAGGGTTCTGAATCATGATGCGCATGATCTGGCGCAGGTGCGACCCGCGGCAGCGTGGTGGCACGATCAGGCCCGGTTGATCGCCGATCAACGCGCAGCCGACCGAGTCCTGCTGCTTGAGCATCAGGTACGACAGGCAGGATGCGAGAAAGCAACTGTAGTCCCACTTCGTCAGCGTCGCCGTGCCGAATCCCATCGATGCCGACCGGTCGAGCAGGATATGGCAGCGGGCGTTGGTCTCTTCCTCGTAGCGCTTAATGTAATAATGATCCGTGCGGGCAAACAGGAACCAGTCGAGGAATTTGAGGTCATCACCGGGCACGTACTCGCGGTGGTCGGCGAACTCGACGGAAAACCCGTGGAACGGGCTCTGGTGCAATCCGCTGATAAAGCCTTCGACGACGAGCTTGGCGATCAGTGGCGTCAGGCCGAAGCGTGTCAACGCCGCGGGGTCGAGGTATCGCTGCGGGTTATGGTCGCGTATCGGCTCGGTGATAGCGGCCGCCTTGTGTCGGCCGAACGTGGCGCGAAGTCGCCTCCACAGGCCGTCGGCCTGCGGAGGTGCGCCGGGGATAGCATGGGTTCCGGATGCGGTTGCAGCGCCGAGTTGACCTGCCACATTCATTTCAGAAAGGCTCCGCCGGCGCAACCATTACGTGACGAGCGGCGGTCAGGCCGTCTCCCGCTCGGACACCTCCTCGAGTATCCGCTGCATAATCGCGTTGGTGGTGACGCCCTCGGCTTCGGCGACGAAGCTGGGCGATATGCGGTGGCGCATCACGGGCAGTGCCATGTGCCGCACGTCATCACAGGAGACGTTGGTCCGCCCTGACAACGCGGCATGCGTCTTGGCACAGAGCACCAGCGCCTGGCTGGCACGTGGCCCGGCGCCCCAGCCGACCTGTTCGCGCACGAAGTCGGGCGCGCCGGCCTCGTTCGGCCTCGTCGCCCGGGCCAGGTCCACCGCGTAGCCCGTCACGTGACGTGACACCGGGATGCTGCGCACCAGTCTCTGGTACTCAAGCAACTGCTCGCGACCGCAGGCCGCCGATACTTCTTGGTCCTCGTTCATCGTGGTGCGATCCACGATGTCCTCTTCTTCTTCGAGTTGCGGATAGCCGATCAGGGTGTTGAGCAGGAAGCGATCCTTCTGCGCCTCGGGCAGCGGGTAAGTGCCTTCCTGGTCGATAGGGTTCTGCGTCGCCAGCACGAAAAACGGCTTTGACAGCGTGTACGTCTTGCCGCCGGTCGATACTTCCTTTTCCTGCATCGCCTGGAGCAGGGCGCTTTGTGTCTTGGGCGGGGTCCGGTTGATCTCGTCGGCGAGCACGATGTTGGTAAACACCGGGCCATTTATGAACACCGTGACTCGTTTGCCGGTCGTGTGGTCTTCCTCGATTACGTTGGTACCGACGATATCGGAGGGCATCAGGTCGGGCGTGAACTGAATGCGATTGAAGTCGAGCGACATCATCTGTGACAGCGTGTGGATCATCAGTGTCTTGGCCAGCCCGGGCACGCCCTCAAGCAGGTTGTGTCCGCCGGCGAAGATCGTGACCAATAGCTCGTCGAGCACGTCGCGCTGGCCGACGATGATCCGGCCAAACTCGTCGAGCATGCGCAGCCGACAGGCTGCAAGATCGGCGATTCGGCTCTCGATGTCGATAGGCATCGATTCGGTGGTGATGGTGGTCGTCATGGTCGGCTTGTCTTTCACCCCTATTTTACACGCTAATGGCTCAAAGTAAAAGTAAAAATATTAGCAGCCACCCGCATGGCGTCATCCGAGGTCAGGCCCTTGGCGTAGGCGTTGGATTCGCGGTTAAGAGCGCTGAGCAAATCATAGGGTGTGTAGAGCACGACGGGCCGTTTATCCACGAAAATGCCGTAAAAGACCGGGTACTGCAGCGTTGGATTGTCGCGCAGCAGGGCCGGGGTGTAGTTGACCTGCCCGATCGGATTCCACCCCATCGCGAAAAACTCGTGTGAGGGAGGAATTCGGATCAGGTCGTTGTCGGGAAAAACCCGCTTGATCTCGCGGCGAAAGGCGAGGTCGAACGGTTTAAGTCCCGCCGCCGCACTGGCGACCAGCGTGCCGCCACGGGCGATGTAGTTCTGGAGGTTTTCTATCTGATCGTTTGACAACTCGAAGTCGTAATGGCCGGTCATAAACACCAGCGGGTAATCGCCCATGTGCGGGTCGGCCAGGTCGACGACCTGTGGCGTGTAGTCGACGTGGATGCCGGTGTTTTCATGCAGGCCCTGCAGGATGGTGTTCTGGATGCCGGGGTTGACGTCCCAACTGCCGGCGTAGCGGACCAGCGCGAAGCGGACGACGTCGCCCGGCCGGGTGTAACCCTCGTACACGGGAAACCGCTGGGCGAGGAACCGGCCGTATTCCGTGCTGCCCAGCACGTATGCGATGATGTTCACGCCCAGTCGCCGCGCCGGCTCACCCATGATGTGCTTGCCCTGCGGATGGTACTTGTGGCCGCCCCACGACGCGCCCATGCCGCCGGGGACCAGGATCGCTGCCGCTCGCGTGCCGATGTCGATTGAATACACCGTTGGCGGCTCCATGGACCTGGTGCCGCTGATCATGGCTGTCACCGTGTTGATGCGGTACTTGGCGTTGTACACGGGGTGATCCAGCGACATCTTCATAAACCGCTTGCGTGGGAACACCCGCTTCATCTGCCTCGCCACCGCGCGCGAGAATTCGTCGCGGCCGCGGGCCGCATTGAACATGATTGTGCCCCCGTCCATCAAAAACTTGCGCAGCTTCTCAACCTCCGTCTTGGTGAACTCGAAGTCGTAATCACCGGTCATGTAGAGCAGCGGGATGTCCACCGGGTCGAACTTGCCCTTGTCCAGCGGCATGGTTGCATACTGGTAGTTGTTGCCGTCGGCGAGACGCAGGTTCGCCTGGCGCATCAGTTCGGCCCCATCGTTGCGGAAGCTTTGCCACTGCTCGAACTTGACCGTCTTGCCGGTATCGAGATAGGTGTACTGGAGTGTTTCACCGTAGATAAGCTTGTACATGACGGTCAGGTTGGTCGGCGGCGGCGGCGTGCGGATCTGGGTCTTTCGCATGGTGGGACCGGGGTCGGTCAGGATCATGGTCTCCTCGCCGCTGGTGGCGGTGCGTGGCGGTGACTTGATCGCCGGCGCAGGCGGACTCTTGGCCGGCGGGAAGGTGACGCGCCGCTGCGCCTGCGCCGTGGGGGGAAGCACCGCAGGAAGCGCCACGGCGATCACCAACAGCACCTGACGAAGTGATTTGATTTGCGGTCGCGTCACGGCAGGTCAATCTCCACGGTCGGCGTCGGCTGGTCCGGCTCGGCGCGGAACCAGCTATCGTCCGGCTCGATTATCTTAGTCGCCACGACCTTAGGCGGCAGATCGGCCGCCGCCGATGGCTCAAGCACGATGATCTCGTAAAAAGGCGCCTGCCGCTTCTTCCTGTCCAGCGGGATCGACCAGCCACGCACGATCAGCGACTTTTTTGTCCCCGGCAGCGGCGTAAAGCCGTGGGCGTCGAGCCGGGCGGGTGAATTGCGCACGTTCAAATCGCCCTTGCCCTCGGGCACGCCGCCGGATACTTCCGCCGTGCGCACGATGACCCGTGTGCCCGAGGGCACGTCGCCGGTCACCTTCACCACCATGTAATGCATCGTCTGCGCGCCATCGCCGCGGTAAGGCGGGGCCGCGGTCACGATCCGATCGAACGCGAAATCGCAGTTCAGCAGACTGACTGACGTGAAATTTCCCACGTGCAGCGCCCAGCCGTCGTCCGGGACCTCCTCGGCCCAACACGACGTCATTTGCATCGTCACGTGCTCGAGAGTGAATGCGCGGTCGGTCTTGCGGACCACGACATTTTCGATCACGCCGCCGCTGATCTGATCCAGGCGGACGCCGTAGTGGCTGTCGGTCACGAGGTTGCCTTGAATCATTCCGTCCCCGCCGCGCCAGTAAAGCCCGTTCTTGCAGCCCTTGATGACGTTTCCCGACGCCAGGGACGACACATCGTGAGAGACATGGATGCCTTCGGCGTATTGCCCGTTTACGTAGTTTTCCTTGATGTCGGCAAGCTTGCTGGTGGTCACGCTTATCGCCGGCTCATTTATTTTCACGTCCTTCGAGTCGAAAAAATTGTTGCGGATGGCAGGCGTGTCGCAACGGACCAGTTCGAGCCGCGCCAGCCCGAAAAAAAGGTTGCCCACGACGTTGATCCGTTCGTAACCCTTCGAGCCGGTGTTATCCAGTGACTCGGCGTGAACGACGACGTCGGTCAGCGTCGTGTGATTCAGATCGATCATGGCCTGGCCGTTGGCGATGACCGTGGCTGCGGCGCGCTGCTGATTGTCCGGGCTCACCGCCGTGATTCGCACGTTGCGGCGCCGGTCGCGAAACTGCTTGTACCCGTAGGCGAGCAACGCCCCGTGCTTGAGAAGCCTGATGCCACGCTGCTCGCCCGGTTTGGTCACGATGCGCAGCTCGAACACGCCGCGCGACAGGTCCGTCGCGTTGATCTTGATCGCGCCGTACGATTCGATCGAGCCGTCAACGGTCAGGGCGAACTCGCGGTCGCTGCGCTTGAACGTCAGCACGCCGCCCGGGTCGATAAAGATGTCCCGGCAGGTCGGTCCGGTCGTGTCGCGGCGATCGAACACGACGATGTCGTTCACGGCGATTACGACCGTGTCCTGCGCCTCCGGCGCAGCGCCGCCGTGCCAGGTGTCGGGCTCAGACCACAGCCCGCCGCCGCCGCCGTTCGAGTGGATGATTGCCGCCGCGCACGGCCCGGCCGCCAGAACCGCCCACGCCGCTGCGCTGGCAGTTAGTGTCGTCATTGTGCCAGGTCGCCAACGCCTCATGGCGCCGTTATCTCCAGCGTCGGCTGGGCACGGTCCGGCTCGGACCGATACCAGCTTCGCTCGGGCTCAATTATCTTGATCGCCACCACCTTAGGCGGTAGATCAGGCGTTGGCGCCGGATCGAGCACGACAACCTCGTAAAACGGGGCGCCTTGTTTCTTTTTGTCCAGTGGTATCGACCAGCCGCGCACGATCAGCGGCTTTTTCGTGCCCGGCAGAGGCGTCCATCCGTCGCCATCGAGCTTGGCCGGTGAGTTGCGCACGTTCATGTCGCCCTTGTCCTTGGGCACGCCGCCGGAGACCTGGGCCGTTTGCACCCGTACCTGCGCACCCGGGCGCAGCTCGCCCTTGACCTGGATCACCAGGTACCACATGGTTGTGAGCCATTCGGGATGGTTCCGATTGTCGCCGTTGAGCTGAATCCGGTCGAAGGGAAAATCGCAGTTCAGCAGGCTGAGCGAGGCGTCGCCCAGTATCACCGCCCAGCCGTCTTCCCGTAGTCCCTCGACCCGACAGGAAGTCAATTGCATTTTCGTGTGCCCGGACTTGAACGCGTATTTGGCATTTTCGACGACAATGTTTTCCATCACGCCGGTGCTGTGCTCCATCACCACGCCCCGCTCGCAATCTATAATCCGATTGTCGCGGATCATCGCATCCGATCCGAACCACGAAAGGCCAAGCTGGCAGTCACGGGCCACGTTTCCCGACGCCACAGACGAGTTGTCGCGATACACCTTGATGCCTTCGGCATATTGCCCGTTTACGTAGTTTTCCTTGATGTCGGCAAGCTTGCTGGTGGTCACGCTTATCGCCGGCTCATTTATTTTCACGCCCTTCGAGTCGAAAAAATTGTTGCGGATGGCAGGCGTGTCGCAACGGACCAGTTCGAGCCGCGCCAGCCCGAAAAACAGGTTGCCCACGACGTTGATCCGTTCATGACCCTTCGAGCCGGTGTTATCCAGCGACTCGGCGTGAACGACGACGTCGGTCAGCGTCGTGTGATTCAGATCGATCATGGCCTGGCCGTTGGCGATGACCGTGGCTGCGGCGCGCTGCTGATTGTCCGGGCTCACAGCGGTGATCCGCACGTTGCGGCGCCGGTCGCGAAACTGCTTGTACCCGTAGGCGAGCAACGCCCCGTGCTTGAGAAGCCTGATGCCGCGTTGCTCGCCCGGTTTGGTCACGATGCGCAGCTCGAACACGCCGCGCGACAGGTCCGTCGCGTTGATCTTGATCGCGCCGTACGATTCGATCGAACCGTCGACGGTCAGGG
>CAUYYV010000052.1:0-13774 GCA_963577075.1 Phycisphaerae bacterium | reverse complement strand
CCGGTTTATCTTGGCCTGATGTTTTTGTTTTGATGCTGCGGCTTGCTTTGTACCGCCTCGTAGCTGCGCGTATCCTTTAGAACATGAAATATGATTTTGGTGCCATCGAGGCGAACTGGCAGCACCGCTGGGAAGCTGAACGTACCTTTGGCGCGCTCAATCCGGGAGACGACAAATTCGATCCCGCCCAGCCGAAGTTCTACATTCTGGACATGTTCCCCTATCCCTCCGGGGTGGGGCTGCATGTGGGCCACCCGATCGGGTATATCGCCACTGATATCGTTGCGCGTTACAAGCGGATGCAGGGATTTAACGTGTTGCACCCGATGGGCTATGACGCGTTCGGTCTGCCCGCCGAGCAGTTTGCCGTCGAACACGGTGTACACCCGCGTATTACGACCGAGCAGAACATCGCCAACATGACCCGCCAACTCAAACAGCTGGGCCTCAGCTATGACTGGGACCGCTGCTTTGCAACCACCGACCCCGATTATTACAGGTGGACGCAGTGGATTTTTCTACAGCTTTATCACAGTTGGTTTGACGGGGCCGAGCAGCGGGCCCGCCCGATCAGTGAACTCGAACAGATGCTCGCCGCCGGCAATATGTTCGTCGGTATCGGTGGCGACTTGGTGCCGGCGGCGGTCAAGGGTTTTGAGCCGCTTGGGGGCGAACCCATCGGCACGCGCAAATGGCACGAGCTTTCCAGTGAGCAGAGGGGCGCCGTGCTCGAGGATCATCGGTTGGCGTACATGGCCGAAGTCGATGTCAACTGGTGTCCGGCACTGGGTACCGTGTTGGCCAACGAGGAGGTGATCAACGACGGCCGGTCTGAGCGCGGCAATTACCCGGTTTACAAGCGTCCGCTGCGCCAATGGATGCTGCGCATCACGGCGTACGCTGAGCGGTTGCTCGACGACCTCTCGCTGGTGGACTGGCCCGAGCCGATCAAGCTGATGCAACGCAACTGGATTGGGCGCAGCGAAGGTGCGATGGTCGATTTCACGATCACATCAGCATCAGCTGATGGCGCATCCCGCGGCTTGGGCGGGAGTTGCCGTGACGATGAGCCGGGCGACATCGTCACCGTCTTCACCACCCGTCCTGACACGCTCTTCGGCGCGACATACATGGTCTTGGCGCCCGAGCATCCGCTCGTGGACCAGGTTACCATCGACACGCAACGCGACGCCGTCGGACAATACTGCCGAGACGCTGCCCGGCGCAGTGAGATCGATCGCGCCGCCGAGGCGAAGACCAAGACCGGCGTGTTCACCGGCGCCTACGCGGTGAATCCCGTTAATGGCGAGTCGATCCCCGTATGGATCGCAGACTACGTGATGATGAGCTATGGCACTGGTGCAATCATGGCGGTGCCTGCGCACGATCATCGCGATCACGATTTTGCACGCACGTTCGATTTGCCGATCATACAAGTCGTCGAGCCGTCGGCTGCCGGGGACTGCGATATCCGCAACGGCGCGTACGAAGGCGATGGCGTGAACGTAAGATCGGCCAACGCCGAAGTGTCGCTGGACGGGCTGGCGGCCCCTGAGGCGAAGCGAGTGATAACCGAATGGCTGGCAGGCAAGGCCTTGGGTCGTGGCCAGGTGCAATACAAGCTTCGTGACTGGCTGTTTTCGCGGCAACGATATTGGGGTGAGCCGTTCCCCGTGCTGCACGGGCCCGATGGTGTGGCGATAGGGGTCGACGAATCGGAATTGCCCGTCGAGTTGCCGGAGATGGACGACTTCAAACCCACCGCCAGTGATGATCCCGACGCGTTGCCCCAGCCGCCGCTGGCTCGGGCGCCCGATCAATGGAGGCGAGTCGATCGCGACGGCGTAACCTTCGCTCGCGAGTTGAATACCATGCCGCAGTGGGCCGGATCGTGCTGGTACTACCTGCGGTATCTCGACGCGCACAACGCTGACCGGTTCGTCGGCAAAGAAGCCGAAGCCTACTGGATGTCGAGCCGCAAGAAGGACGGCAAACCACATGCTGGCGGCGTTGACCTCTACGTCGGCGGCGCCGAGCACGCCGTGCTCCACCTGCTCTACGCGCGCTTCTGGCACAAGGTGCTCTACGACCTCGGGCACGTATCGACCCCCGAGCCGTTCGGCCGGCTTTTTAATCAGGGCTATATCCAGGCGTACGCCTACACGGACGATCGAGGTGTGTATGTCCCCGCCGAGCAGATCGAAGAAAAGGGTGGCCGGTTCTTCCATCAGGGGCGGCCGGTGCGCCAGGAAAAGCTGGGCAAGATGGGAAAGAGCCTGAAAAACGCCGTCGCCCCCGACGAAATATGCAAGCACTTCGGCTGCGACTCGCTGCGTCTTTACGAGATGTACCTCGGGCCACTCGACCAGGACAAGGCCTGGAGCACGAAGGATGTGGTCGGCCAGCACCGATTTCTCAATCGCCTGTGGCGCAACTTTGTGGACGTGGAAACCGGCAAGTTGCTCGTTAGCGACGACCCGCCCGGTGACGACCTTCGCAAGAAGCTGCACCGAACGATCAAGCGGGTGACCGACGATGTGGAGCGGCTCAGCTTCAACACCGCCATCGCGGCACTGATCGAGTTTAATAACGAGTTGGTGGCGTTGGATCGCCTGCC
The DNA here is from genome assembly GCA_963577075.1 of Phycisphaerae bacterium. Classification (GTDB taxonomy): domain Bacteria; phylum Planctomycetota; class Phycisphaerae; order Phycisphaerales; family Phycisphaeraceae; genus CAUYYV01. The sequence goes on along the minus strand of CAUYYV010000052.1, from coordinate 11,157 downwards.
CCGGCAGGTTGCCGAGGCGGTGGTGCTGCTGCTGAGCCCGATGGCGCCGCACATTGCCGAGGAGCTGTGGCAGCGGCTGGGTCACGACCGGTCGCTGGCGTACGAGCCTTGGCCCGGTTACGACCAGGACCTGCTGGTCGAGGGCCAGGTCGAGTACCCCGTACAGGTCAATGGCAAGCTCCGCGGCAAGATCCTGGTTGCCGCCGACGCCGACGATGAAGCGATCAGCCAGGCGGCGCTTGGCGACCCGAAGGTTGCCAGTGCGTTGGCAGGCAAGTCGATTCACAGGGTGATCGTTGTCAAGGACCGGCTGGTCAATTTCGTCGTACGCTGAATTGATGCGATCCGTTTGGCGGTGACAAGGCCGCCGCCGGCAATGGACGCGTCGCGGACGCACACGGGGTTTCATGGATGCAGGCGCTGCGCTTGCCATGTGGACGCCTCTGCCCGGGAGTGCCCGTCAATCTGCGCTTGTCGCGCAGCAGGCATCTGGTCAGCCGGTGCATCAAAACGAAATTGCTGCATCTTTTCATCGATGGCCAGGAGATTGCCGGGTGTGCATTTCGCACTGGTCGCCTGGCCGCGCCGCCTGAAGGCGGCGGCCAATCGTTGGATTGCCGGTTATAATGACGCCATGATTTTGCTGATAGATAACTACGATAGTTTCACGTACAACCTGGTGCAGCGCATCGGGGAGATGGATGCATCGCTGGATTTGCGTGTGGTCCGCAACGACAAGATCACGGCCGAACGGGCGGTGGCGCTGGGGCCGGACCATGTCATCATTTCGCCGGGGCCGTGCACACCGAACGAAGCAGGGGTGTCTAATGACATCGTGCGTGCCTTTGCCGGAAAGGTGCCGATGCTGGGCGTGTGCCTGGGCCATCAGTGCATAGGCCATGTGTTTGGCATGACCGTTGACCGCAATGACCGGATCATGCATGGCAAGACGTCGCCGATGCACCACGACGGCAAAACGATTTTCGCAGGCATGGGAAATCCATTCATCGCTACGCGGTATCACAGCCTGATTATTCAGCGTGACTCGTTCGATGAGGATTGTTTCGAGTTGAGCGCATGGACGGACGAGGGCGAGGTCATGGCGCTGCGCGCCAAGCCTGGCGCCCCCGGTATAGATGGCGATGCGCCGGTCGAGGGGGTTCAGTTTCACCCGGAGAGCTTTCTGACCGGTGAGGGGCCGCGCCTGCTGGCTAATTTTCTTGGTCTACCCGCTCCAGAAACGCGATTGGTCGACTAGGTTGTCACCGGCGCAATCGCGTCGGCCTGGGCGGCCATGCGGGTCATGTCGGCGATCGTGTCGTTGTTCACATTTGTCGTTTGCGACGCCCACAGTCGGCCGATGATGCCACATCCGCTTTGGTGCGATGGTTCACGCCGTTGCGCAGATGACGCGGGATCATGATCCACGCCTTGAGCGCGCTCGTCGGCGGAAATCAGTCATCGCAATGATGCTCGAACACGGTGCCGGCCAGCAGGTCGTGCGAGTTTCCCCGGTTCCTGGAAACGCGTCAATGCGACGTTGCAGGGCTTCGGCTGGAAACGTCGCGGTGTTGCTTGTTTCCGGCAACGGGCGTGGGGGGCGGCCCATGAATCGCCGGGCCCCTCACATCGGCTTGCATCCGATCGTCTGGTCGTACACCGCCAGCAGCTTTTGCTTGTCGAAGATCATTTCCTGGCGGGACAGGCCGACGATGTTGTACACGGGGGTCAATTCGATCGCATCGACGGGGCAGGCTTCCTCGCACATGCCGCAGTAAATGCAGCGCAATTCATCGAGGTCGAACTTGCTTGGGTATTTTTCGCGATCGTCCCAGGGGGCCTCCTCGGCCTCGATATGGATGCAGTCGGCGGGGCAGGCAGTGGCGCACATGAAGCAGGCGACGCACTTGACCCGTTCTTCTTCGTCGCGATTGAGCCGGTGCACGCCGCGATAATTGCCCGTCGGCAGCCCGCCGTCTTCGATCGCCAGGTCCTCGCGCCGCTGCTCCGGGTAGCATAAAGTCTTGCTGCGTGGGCCGTGGCCGATCGAGCCGACCAGGTGCTTGAGCGTCGTGCCCAGCCCCTTGAACACTTCGGGCAAAAAGCTGGCCTCCGCAGCGGTCAGCGGAGGCAAGTCGACTTCGATGATGTCTTCATCTGCAATTGGCATGATCGGGATCTCGCACGATTTCCAAGTTTTACATTGTTCGCGGGCTGGGCCGCGGCGTCAAGTGGGGCCGGCAATCGTATCTGTCGCAAATCGCCAGAATGTAAACCGGCCCCACTCGACGTGCCTGTACCTGGGCCAGGCCAGGCCGCGATTGACCGGCGGCAGTTGCCCGCCATATGCGGCAAGAGCCGGCTCGTTGAGGATCGCGTGCTGGTGATTACGAGGGTTGATCCGCCGTCGCGCAGATGCGGTTCATGCTTGAGGCCGAGGTCGTGTTCGGGCGTGGGCATGACTGGCTCCGCACGATGGCGGTGCCCCATGCGATCACTTCCACCTGCATCACGCCTCGCTTGCCGCGCATATGCGAGATGTTGGAAAACCCGAACCGTACGTTGTACACCTCACCTGCACCGGCTTGGCGCGCCTGCTCGAGCATTCGGACCAGCGCCTCCCGCCGTGCCCTCGCCATGAGCGATTCGGCGGCGCGCATGCGGCCGCCCACCAGATTGCGCAGCGACGTGGCGAACGTCTTGAAATAGTCGGTCGCGATGACGACTTGGCCCGTGACCATGGTGGCGTCTCGGATCGCTGGCAACTCGGCTACCGTCTTGAGATTGCAGGTCCGGATGCTGCCAAGATCCGCCTCCCGGCGATCAAGGCTGCGCAAATGCCGTCGCTCGTTGAACCCGCCGGCAGAGATGCCCAGCAGCAGCAGTAAAAAGGGCAGGGCATAACCAAGTGCGATCTGGATCATGTCAAAGGCCTCCTGGCCTGCCATTGCCGCCGCGATTCTGCTGGCGTCGTCTTACGCTTCGGTCACTGTCGCCTCGGTCAGTTTTACCGCCGTGCCGTAGGCATACAGTTCCGCGGCGCCGGAGGTGATGGCGCTGGTGTTGAAACGAACATTGACCACCGCATCAGCGTCGAGTTGCCGCGCCTGGCCGATCATTCGCTCGATTGCCTCGCGCCGCGCTTCGGTGAGCAACTCCGTGTAACCCTTCAACTCGCCGCCGACCAGGTTCTTGAACGACGCGGCGATGTCGCGTCCGACGTGTTTGGCGCGAATGGTATTGCCCTGTACCAGCCCCAGCGCCTGCTGGATCATCTGGCCGGGTACGGTTTCGGTATTGACCACGATCATGAGTAATATCTCCCGGGCATTGTTTTGACTTGGCGCGTTACGCACCACGTCCAGTCACGTCAGCTCCGCGGCCACGCCCTGATCAGATGATCATTCGCACGCCGCCCAGGTCGGCCAAGCCGTAGATCAGCTTGCCTGCCGGCGAGCCGATGAACATGAGATTGACCGGGATGTTCCACTGTTGCGCCAGGTCCTGGATCATCTGTGGCCCGAAATCGCCCTCGAGGACAACGAAATCGATATCGATGTTTGGATAGGCTTCATCGAGAAAAGCAATGTCCTGACTCAGCTTTTCCGGCACGGCTTTGGCGTCTTTCACCACGGTGACGATCTTGACGCGATTGGTGTGCTCGTTGCGCTGGACGTAGAGAATGGCGTTGTTGAGGTTGGCCACGTTGTCACCACGCGTGAAGAACACGATCTGTTGTTCGTTGACCTGATTGATCTTGTGGCGGAGTTTTTCGGCGATGCCACCCATGAGCTTGTGCACCGACACGCTCGCCACGCGCACCGTAAACAGGCAGCTCTTGAGAATCCTGATGCGGGTGAGCATGATAATGATGATCAGCATCGTCGGGATGAAGTAGTAAAGAAATACAAGCAGGTGTTCCCGGTTCACGATCGCGTTGCCGACGATGCCTGCGCCGACCGCGATGATGCCAATCAGCACGGACAGCCACGGGGCATGCGAGGGCCTGGGCAACTTGGCGCGCCGAACCTTCAACAGCACATTGCCAATACCGAACAATGCCATGACGGACAGAAACGACAGCGTGTAGACCACGCCGAGCGTCTCAAGCTGGTTATCGCCCCGCGATATCAGCAACACGGACACCGCCAGCAGAAAGAAGCCGATGATGATGCGATGCGTTGTGCCCCGCTGGTTGGTCTTGAGCAGAAATTGAGGCAGGCATCGGTCAAGCGTCATGCGCCGTATGAGCCCGTTGACGCCCACGAAGCTGGCCAACACCGCGCCGCTGAGCACCAGCGCCGCATTGATGCTGATCAGCCATAGCAGCCAGTTGCCGGCGGTCTTAAGTCCTATATCGGCGAGGATGGCTTTCTTGTGAAGGGCGACATCTTGCATCGGGATGATCGCCAGCACCAACAACACCATCAGGGGGTTGAAAATTGAGACCGCCAGCCACATGTTGCGCAGCGTTTTGGGGAACACGCCCTCAGCCTGCTCCTCGACGAAGTTCGAGGAACTCTCGAAGCCTGACACGCCCAGCATCGCGGCGCAGAACCCAAAAAATAAAGCCTTGGGCACGCCGCCTTCTGTGGGCTCCTGAAAGTTGGCCCAGAGCTGGTCCAGTCCGGTGCCGCTGAGGTAAACACCTCCCACGACCAGTAACAGCGTCAGGCTGCCCAGGTGAATAAAAAAGATTACGACCGCGACGCGAGCCGACTCGGTGATGCCGATGATGGTGAGTACCATGAAAAAGGCCAGCAACCCGATCGTGACCGCCGTTTCCGGCAGATCCCACAGATTGTTCACGTAGTAGATGGCCACGCTGGCCGAAATGACGGCAGTGGCCATGTAAGACAAAATTGTCAGGCAGGCGGCGATCGAGGCGCGGAACTTGCTGGTCGTGTTGAGCAACGCGTTGTACGCCCCCCCGTTGAGCGGCAGGGCGCCGACGACCTCGGCGTAGATCGATCGAAACAGATAGAGCACTGCCGCGACCATCAGCAGCGAGATCGGCGCCCACTTGCCTGCCGCGATGATCGCCAGGGCCGAGACGTACAGGCACGACGAGGTGATGTCGTTGCCACAGATGGCCGTAGCGGCCAACTGCGTCAGGCCGCCGCGCTTATGCTCGTCTGCTTGCTCGGCCATTGGGGGCGTATGATCCGGCAAACCCGGGCTCGTGTCTACTGCTGGCCCCCGGCCCCCGGCCTTGCTGGCTGTGGCGGTGGCGAGAGCCTACAATTGACCAATGACGGCTTGCAGTCGCATCGAGGAGTCGCGATGAGTTGGATCGAAAACCGATTTGAAGAAGGCCTGATCATCACCAGCGTGGATTGGGCAATCAACTGGGCGCGCAAGAGCAGCGTCTGGCCCATGACGTTCGGGCTGGCGTGCTGCGCGATCGAGATGATGGCCTACGGGGCGTCGCGGTTCGATGTCGATCGCTTCGGTGCCGGCGCCTTTCGCGCCACGCCGCGTCAGTCGGACCTGATGATCGTTGCCGGCACCGTGACGTACAAGATGGCCAGCCGCGTCCGCCGCTTGTACAACCAGATGCCCGACCCGAAGTACGTCATCGCCATGGGCGCCTGCACCGTCGGCGGCGGACCGTATTTCAAGTATGGCTACCACGTGGTCAAGGGTGTCGACTTGGTCGTACCCGTCGATGTGTATGTGCCCGGCTGCCCGCCCCGGCCCGAAGCGCTGCTCGAGGGGTTCATGCGGTTGCAGGACAAGATTACCGCACAGACCATCGGGCTGCCCGCAGGGTCCAAGCGCGCCGCCAAGGCTTATAACCTGCCGATACCAGCGCCGGCTACGGTTTGACCGGCAGGCGGCGGGCGATTTGGATGTGTCCTGATCGCCCCGCCCCGCCACTGGCACTCGCCTTTACCTCGTGTTTACCGCTACGGATCATCGTGGCGTTGCCCGGGGCGCCCGTTCACTACGCGGACGAATCGAAACGCGACGCATTTCACGCTTCGTTATGATGTGCGCATGAAATGGGCGGTTCACCTGAAAGGCAGCGGTGGCAATGAAGCGGTACGCTGGGCGGGCCGGTTTTTCGGTGCATACAACCTGTCATCCGTCGAGTGGTTGCACATCGATCGTGGCCGCGGCAATTACGAGGGTGTCTATGGGCGGTGCCATTACCCAACCAAAGAACGCCCGACCTATCGGATCAGTTGCCAGGTGCCCGGCCCGTTTCCGTGCGATATCGTGACCCGCCGCAAGCCATTGTACGCGCGTGCTGATGGCTCGTTCCCTCGCGCCCCACGCGGTTGTCGACGTGGCACGCTCTGCTACGACCCACGCACCGGCCGGCGGTGGTATCGGCTGATCGGCAAGACGCATGTCACCGACCTCGACGAGGGCATCGTGTGGATTGTCAGCCACGAATCGTTTCACTTCCTGCGCGCCACGCGTCAGGTTCCGGGACGCAACACCGAGATCGATGCCGATCGATTTGCAGACGAGCAATTGGAGGTATTTCGACAGCCATCCCGACGCGTCACTTTCGTTGAGTCACTTTTCAATCTTCGCCTGTTCTCATGACGGAAGTGTGCAGGTGCCGTCGATTGGCGATCGCTGCATGATCTTGAATCTGCTGAACGCGCCGATTTTCGTGTTTGCTTGGCCGGGGTCGTGATATTCACAATTACCGCGGCGTCCGGCCTGTGGTGGCAGAGCCGCTGCGCCGCACGATTTCGCTGCCCCGGGTGTGGACAGAGGATTATGGCGAGGATGCGCGGCCGGGAGATCGGCGGCCCGATTGACTTATGCGGTGGACAATGCGATATTCGCTGGAGGCTGGCTTGGTTCAATCTGGCGGATTGGCAGTGAGTATCCATTCGGAGGATTTGAAGGGGTGGGTTTCGCAAGGTCGATAACGGCACTTATTGAGAGTTGAGCAGGGCTGACGATGGACACCACACAGATCGCGGCGAAACTGGTAACGCAATTTGACCAGGACATTACCGCTTCCCTTCCCGACGACAAGCATCCTCGTATTCACACGATGGCCGAGCATTGGCGCGCCATCGCGGAGTTTCTTCGCGGCGACGACTCGTTGGCGTTCGATTTTCTGGCCTGCCTCACCGCCGTCGATTACGTGGCGGACAACCAGCTTTGCGGCGTGTACGACCTGTACTCGACCGAGCACCGCCACTGGTTTGCCGTCAAGGTGTACGTTGATCGCGCTGACCCGCACATCCCGTCGGTGATGGATCTCTGGCCCGCCGCCAACTGGCACGAGCGCGAGGCGTACGACCTGATGGGCATCACGTTCGACCGCCACCGCGACCTTCGCCGCATTCTCCTGCCCGAGGACTGGGTCGGTCACCCGCTGCGCAAAGACTACGTTTTTCCGCGCGAATACCACGGTATCCCCGGCACGACCGAAATCGACTGGCAGCAAAAGCCAGACTACCCGGCGTAAGCAGAGCGGTCTGTATTTCAGTTTGGCGGCGGGGTTTGCCCTGCCGCCGTGTGTGATGCGGCGTGGTCTATGGCGTTTTCGGCATGGCTTCGACCAGCGTTGGCCCCGGCACGATGTCGTAGCCGCGCAGGCGTTTATTTACCTCACGGTTTTTCGGTGCGGTGCGATAAGCATCGTGCAGCGAGTCAATCGCACGGGTCCGGTCGCCCAGCGAGTCAAAAAGATCGGCCAGCGCAAGGTAGGCATTGGGATTGCCCGGCTTGGCGAAGCGAGCCGCCTTGCGGTAGGCGAGCACCGCGCCGTCGGCGTCTCCGGTCAGGGCCAGGTACTTGCCCTGCCGCATGAAGTCTGCGTTGGCGCCGTAGTTGTCGCAAGCGTTGTCGAGCACCATGATCAGCCGGTCACGGTCGCCCTGGCGGTAAAGCGCTTCGGCCAGGGCATCGAGAATATTGGGCGTCTGGGGCTGGTTGTGGCGCAACTCCAGGGCGTGTTCGAGACTTAGCTGTGCGTCGAGCGGCTTGCCCTTGCCGAGCATGACCAGTCCCAACCGGTAATGGGCCAACCAGTCAGTGGGGTCCTGGTCAACGGCTTGGCGCAACGCCGATTCGGCGCGGTCAAGATCGCCGTCGTTCAGGGCGTTGTGACCCACCATGCGTAAGTAGGCGTTCGATTTACAACCTGTGGCCGCAATCAGAATCGCCAGCATCGTGGCCAGCAGCAGCACGGCGGTTGGGCGTCGGGCGATCATGGTCGTTATCCTTTCTCGGTGGATGCGGCGGCAACTGCATGCTGAGGATACGCGAATGGCTGCGTCGAGCAAAGGGGTCCGGCCGTGGTGGCCTTGAGTGGGAGCGGTGTATGGCTCGGTTGGCGACGGTCCTGCTGCGACACGAGACCCCCTCGGGCGGTCATTTCGACTGGATGCTGGCCACGCCGGGAGGATCGCCCGGGGCGGGGCTTTGGACGGTCCGGACCGACCTGGCCGCTGCCGCTTGGCGGGGCGCCGGTCGGTGGCGACTGACGCGTATCGCCGACCATCGCCGGCAGTATCTGGCCTACCAGGGTCCACTTACAGGAGGACGAGGCAGCGTTCGCCGCGTCGATGCCGGTTGGGTCAGGCCGTGGCTCTGGCGGTCGGACGAAATGATTTTCGACCTGATGATGTCGCACTGCCGTGGCCGGGTGCGGGTCGAGCAGGCCGACGCCGACTGTTGGACCGCTCACTGGCTCGAGGGATGAGGTGCTGGGGCCCGTTTGGGGCCTGCACCACAGGCCTCGTTTGGATATCATTGAAGGTGCCGGCAGCATGTTCGGGATCCAGGTGGATGGATATTTCAACATGAGGGAGTTGACCCATGGCTGACCAAAAGGACGATGATCTGCTCGCCAACGCCACGCCGATCGATGCAATCGAGGAGGCCGAGGAAATCGAAGAATTGGTGGAAATCGAGCCGGTCGGCGGGAAAGCGCAGCCTTCTGGGGAGGGTGCCGCCGAAAAGGAGAGGGAGGAAATGACGGCCATCGAACTGACCGAGGACGAGGAGGGGGCTCCGACCAAGGAGATCCAAACGTTCGATCGTCACAAGAGCTGGCACGCCGATTGGAAGCGCCAGCCCAACAAGACCGGCACCGGCGCCACGCACATGCGCACTTTCGTCACCAAGTTGCGACTCGACGCGATTGAACACATCGATGAGCAGATCAACGAGTGGCTGGAAGAGAACCCCGAGCTCGAGGTCAAATTCGTCACCTCCTCGGTCGGGATTCTGACCGGAAAGCTGAAGGAAGAGGCGATGTTCGTGACGGTTTGGGTGTGACCGCTTCCGCCGATTGGCCGGTGGCGGGGGGCGGCGCGATGATATGGTTGTGGTGTGCGGGTGTAGCATAGTGGTAATGCGCTGCCCTCCCAAGGCAGTTACGCGGGTTCAATTCCCGTCACCCGCTTTGCCTGTCCGGCTGATCCGCCGGTGGACATCTCCACAAACAGCCGGACCGCGGACTTTTGGATGTAATCAAGGGCAAGGACGGCGCCCCAGGCCCAACTGGATATGGCCATTACGGATTATCTGCTGCTGGACTGAGAATGCAGGATGAAAAAGAGCGGAAGGATGCGGTGATGCTGTTGCGCAGGACCATGAGTGTAAAGGGAAACCCATGAAAGTTATTGACAGCGGGCTTGTTTTCGATACCGGTTCGGCGCCGCCGGATCAACGTGCGTGTTTTTTCACGACGATGTTGCGGTTGTCGTCGGGAAAAATCCTCGTCGGGTTTCGCAGGGGCAGCACGAAATATTCTGCGGACGGCAACTGCTGTGTGACGGAATCCAGTGACGACGGCCATTCATGGGACGTTATCTGCGATCGCTTCGACGATCGCTTCGACGGAACCACGGGCGAAGTTCGCAGTGTTACGTTGGCCGAGGCGCATGACGGTGTGGTGCTCGCTTGCCTGGCAAGGGCGGACCGTTCCAAGGGCGACGAATACTACAGCGCCGAATCAGATACCGTCTGCCCCACCAAAATCCTGATGACGCGATCATCGGATGGTGGCAGGACCTGGAACAGCTACACGCTTCTGGACGTGGGGCCGGGGCAATGCCCCGTGTTGTCGGGGCCGGCCGTGCCTATTGGCAGCGCGCGATGGCTGATTACTCACGAAAGGCAGGAGTCTGAAATGGACGGTGGGCCCAGTGTCCATCGCGCCTCGGCCACGCTGGTCGGCGACGATGGGAGGGCCGAAAAAGTCGTGCCCGTCGCCAGGGACCCGAAGGATCGGCTTTTCTACTACGATCAGCGCCAGGCCTATTGTCCGAGGACCAACCGGTTGATCGCCGCATACTGGACCTACGACCGTGAGGCCGAAAAAGATATCGACATTCACCTTGCCCACGGCGACCCGGCTGCGCTCGAATGGGAGAAACCGGTTGGCACGGGGATCGCGGGGCAAATCGCTCAGCCCATTCCGCTGCCGGACGGCCGCCTTCTTCTGTTCTATGTTCACCGCGAGATGCCGTGCGGCATGAGGCTGATCCTGTCAGAAGACTCGGGCAAGACGTGGGAAACGTCAAGCGAGTTGGTGGTGTATGAAAAGGGCGAGGCGCGCGAACGCGACGCGCAGGAAGGCGGTGACTACGCGAGCATGTGGGTTGACATGGGCAAGTGGTCGTTCGGCCATCCCGCCGGCGTCGTGCTTGATGACGGCACGGTCTTGCTCGCCTATTACGCTGGCCCCGATGAAACCCGCTTGAGCATTCACTGGGCCCGGGTGAAGCTGTAATCGTGGATGCCGCGTAGCGCGGGCTTGAGCAGGATGCCGTCATGGAATATGGCAAGACCGAAATCGTTTTGTGCCAGAGCAATGAAGACCTGGGCGCCCGGGCGGCGAACGACGTGGCCCGATGCGTCACGAATTTGTTGGCCGACCGGGACGAGCTGCGCCTGGTGTTTGCGGCAGGCGAGAGCCAGACGACGTTTCTCGAAGCGCTGGCTCGGCACGACGAAGTGGAATGGCAGCGGATCGTCTGTTTCAACGTCGACGATTTCTGGGACACACGCATGGCCCGGCAGTACAGTTGCGGCTACCAGACGCAGAGCCTGTTCTACGACAAGGTGAAGCCGAAGGAATTTCATCTGGTCGACTTCGCTGCCCCGGATGCCCAGGCCGAGGCCGATCGCTTCGAGGCATTGCTGCGTCAGGCGGGCGGCCTCGACGTGTTG
>CAUYYV010000051.1:0-13802 GCA_963577075.1 Phycisphaerae bacterium | reverse complement strand
GCTTTCAACGCAGTGCGCAACATGGCAATCCCGGGGTCAGCAAGGCGAAATGGTACGAAGGCTTTAATCGCGTGCAGATTGCACCCCTGGAATGGCTTTGCCAGGAAGCGAATCAGTCTTTGCAGGTTTCTGATTTCAACATATGAGAAGCCTGGCCAGGCCCGGGCCCTGCTGGTCATGGCCATCACTTCGTGTCCTGCTCGCACGTCAGGATTTCTCCCGGTCAGTTGGCCGCCCTGATCGTCCCGGTTAAGAGTTCTTGTCTCGTGTGCGTTTAGGGATGTCATTGTTTCGCGGCTTGTCCTGGCGGGATAGCGTTTGGTTTCCATATCGTTGTGGTGTTTGCCGCATGGCTGGAAGGATTGCGGTGATTGTCACGGCGATTTTTCTGTTGCTATAAGCCGAATAAGCGGGTATAATTACACGTGCCTGCTGTATCTAATGCGAGGTGAAAGATGACCGCGGCGGTTGCCAGCTTGGAATCGCACGTGCTCGTGCTCAACAAGTTGTGGTTGGCGGTGCGTGTCACCAGTGCCCGTCGCGCATTTTCGCTGCTGTGCCGCGATCTTGCGGAGGTGATCCATGTCGATGACGGCTCGTACAGCGGTCATGACTTCGACAGTTGGACTGAACTGAGTGAGATGCGTGATCTTTTCGAGCCATACGATTACGAGTGGGTGCGCACAGTGCGGATGCATATCGCCGTGCCAAAGGTGATTCGCCTGCTCGGCTATGATCGCCTGCCGCAGCAGTCGGTCAAGCTCAACCGCCGCAACATCTTTGCCCGTGACCGCAATCAGTGCCAGTACTGTGACGAGCGGGTTCCGACCAGCGAACTTAGCCTGGACCACGTCACGCCGCGCAGCCAAGGCGGGTTGGCGACCTGGAGCAACCTCGTTTGCTGCTGTGTCAATTGCAACGCCCGCAAGGGCGGGAAGACACCGTTTCAGGCGAAGATGTCGCTGCGCCGCAAGCCGGTACGGCCGAAGCGCAACCCGGCGATCAACTTGAGGCTGGGCACGAACAGGTATGCGAGTTGGCGGGCATTTCTCGACAATGCGTACTGGTCCGTCGAACTGAAATAGCCGCCTGCCGCACCTCACGATTCGCGTTACCCGATTCGATCAACCGTTATTGGTCGTGTGCGTCTCAAACGCCGGACCGGGGTGTCGCCTCGCTTCAAGTTCATCGATCACAGGCCCGATGCAGATACGGGGGAACTGGGTGGCTTCTGCCAAACGTGCCGCGTGGGAATCAATGGAAAGCACTGAAATCACCGGGAATAGCCACCTTGAGTTGATTCTGAATCAGCTCGACGCGTTGCCGACGTTGCCGGTGATCGCGGTTCGGCTGCTGTCATTGACATCCAGTGATGAGTCCGAGTCGCAGGACGTGATCGACCTGATTCGATCTGACCCCGCCCTGACAGTAAAAGTGCTGGCGATGTGCCGCAAGGCCAAAAAAAATGGCTTGCGCGATGATGCGATCTCGATGGAGCGCGCAGTCGTGCTGCTCGGATTCAACGCCATTCGCAACGCCGCCCTGTCAGTCAAGGTGTTCGAGACGTTTAGTCGGCCGCAGGAGGCGGACAAGGGCGGGGATGATTCCGATCCGCAGTTCGACTGTGTCAACTTCTGGCGCCATTGCCTGGCGGTCGCGATTGTCAGCGAGTTGATCGCCGAGTCTCATCCGGACCAGCGTGATCTGCCCGCTTCCGAAGCGTTCGTCTGTGGATTGTTGCACGACATAGGCAAACTGGCACTGCACCTGATGCTTCCCAAGAGTTATGCACGTGTCATCGAGCTGGCTGATCTCAACCAGGACAACATCGCACAGTTCGAGCAGCGCATTATTGGCATCGATCATCACACGGTGGGTAAACGGCTGGCCGAGCGGTGGCAGTTGCCGCACCGGTTGCAGGACTGCATCTGGTTGCACGGTACCACGCCCGCGATGTTGCCGGACCTGCCTCACCGGCGCATGGTCGGCCTGGTCGGCCTGGCGGACCTGATGGTCCGTCGCCAGCACGTTGGGTACAGCGGCAACTTCGTGCTGACCGATCGACCGACACAGGTGGCGCAGGCGCTGGGGTTTGATCCGCAGGTCATCAACTCGGTCACGTTGAAAATGCACGAGCGGTTGCAGCAGCGCAGCGCGGAAATGGGACTGGACGATCAGGCGACGCCGTTGCTCTACCTCGATTCGATAGAGCGTGCCAACGAAGCGTTGGTCAAGCTCAGCAACGCGCGGGATCGCCGTAACCGTGGTTCACAGCGACAGGCCCAGGTACTCGAATCGATCGCCGCCTTGCAGGAAAACGCCGCGCCCGGTTACAACACGCACGAGGTACTGGATCTTGTGGCAGCCAGTGCCGCAGCCGTGCTCGGCCGGGGGTATTACACGCTGATCTGCCAGCCCAGGAGCTCGAATTCAGCTCCCTGGTTGATCGCTCAATATGGTCCCGACGGTCAGCCGCAATCGAAGCAGACGATCGAGCCCCCAGACGATGCACTGCCAATCGCCGAGTTCGACGCGGCGCCCGGTGCCTCGCTTGGCCAGGCCGGCGTGCTGGCGTCGGTGATCGCCCACCTCACCGAAGCGCCTGACCTCCGTCGCGTGCGGATGATGCCGCTGGTCTGTGGGTGGGGGACGGCGGCGGTCTTGCTGCATGATCGCGCGGAGTTGCCTCCCGCCTTGCTGTTGCGAGCCGCGGCGAGCACGTGGGGCGCGATGATTGTCGCCATGGTTCAGCATGACAGCGACCGTCGCCTGGGCGAACAACTGATCGAGGCCAATCGTGGCCTGGTCGATGCACAGGAGCAATTGGTGCACAACCAATCCATGGCGCGGCTGGGCGAAATGGCGGCCGGTGCGACGCACGCGATGAACAATTCCCTGGCCGTGATCTGCGGCCGTGGCCAGTTGCTTCACGCCAACCTGGAGCCGGGCACCGCCGAGCAGAAGACCGTCCAGACCATCGTGGAACAGGCGCAGAAGCTCAGCGATCTGATTACCTCTCTGCGCATGTTCATCCACCCGCCCACTGCCGAGCGGCGATTGACCGATGTCAAATACCTGGTCCATGAGACGGTCGAACGTGTGCGCCGTGATCTGGGTGAGGCGGCCCGGAGCACGCCCTGTGCCTGCAAGGTTCAGAACGACATGCCGGCTGTGATGATCGATCCGGAACAGGTCGCGATGGCATTGACCGAGTTGCTGAATAACGCGTTCGAGGCGCATCCCAAGGGCAATATCGAGTTGTCGGTGCGTTTCGATCGTCATAAGCATCAGTTGGTGATCACGGTATCGGATGATGGCCGCGGGATGGACGAGCATATGCTTTCGCACGCCTTCGATCCGTTTTTCAGTGCCAAGAAAAAAGGGCGACATGGCGGCATGGGGTTGCCTCGCGCCCAGCAGTGGGTCGATGGGCACGGCGGGAAATTGGCGCTGCGATCGACGCCTGACTCGGGCACCGTGGCCACCGTATTGCTGCCCGTTGATTCGGCGGCGTGATGCGCCCGATAAGGTCAATGCCCGCTGGTGCAATCGTTATCGTTTTCCGCGTGATCGAAAGATTTTTGGCCCGTGGCGCCGCCGCCGGTGATTACCCAAGCTGATTTGACGATAGTTCATTATGGACAGTCTGTACGCGGCGGAGCGCCGCGATACGGCCAGGACACTTGGGCGTCAATGCCACAGGGAGAAAGTCGTGCCAGATCAGCCTTCTTCGGACTCGCGGAGAAAAGTCCGCAAGCGCCATCTTGCACGACCGCTGCGCGTGCTGTTGGTTGACGCCGAGCCGAAAAGTTATCAGGTGTTGGCCCAATGCGTCGGCGGTCAGTCGATGCAACTGCTGCACGCTGACAGCCTCGCCGCGGCCCGCCGCCATCTTGCCGAATCGCCGGTCGATCTGGCCCTGATCGAATGCGATCAGCCAGATGGCAACGGACTTGATCTTGCCGGCGAGATTTCGAGTCAGGCCGGCGTGACCCAGACAATCATGCTTACCGGCAGGCCGGAACTCGACAGCGCTGTCGGCGCCATCCGCGCCGGGGCGGGCGACTACCTTACCAAGCCCATTGACGCCGATGAGTTGTTAGACCGGGTCGGTTTCGCGCAACTGCGCCACAAGGCTGCCTGCCATCAGAAACAACGGGTGCGCCGGCTTCGACGTGTCTGCCGAAAGCTCAACCATGTCCGCAAGGACGTTGGCCAGCAGGTGGACATCCTCTGCAAGGACCTGGTCACCGCCTACCAAGAGTTGGCAGAGCAGATGAACCAGGTCGTGCAGGCCAGCGAGTTCGCCGACCTGATCCGCCAGGAGTTGGACCTCGAGGAACTGCTGCGCAAGACGTTGGAGTTTCTCCTGCAAAAAGCCGGGCCGACCAACGCTGCCATTTTCCTGCCGTCCAGCGGTGACGAGTTCTCGATCGGCGGGTACGTCAATTATGATTGCACGTCTGATTCAGCCGACATTCTGATCGATCACCTCGCCGACGTGATCGCGCCGCGGCTGGTGGAGTTGATCGACCCGCTGCATCTGGTCAACAACGATGACCTAGAGCAATGGGTCGGTGACGACTCGTCGTACCTGATGGACTGCCACATCGTCGCCTTCGCCTGCCGCCAGGACGAGCAGACGCTGGCCATTGTCATGCTTTTCCGCGACGCGTCGGAGCCGTACGATCCGGCTTTGATCAAATTGTGCGATGCCATATCGCCCATGCTCGGCGACTACCTGGCCCGGCTCATCCGCATCCATCACCGCCACATCAATGATTTCGACATCGACATCGACGACGGCGAAACCACGTGGGATTCGGTCGCCTGAAACCGCTGCGATTTCCCCGCGGCCTGCGTGTGGCGATACAATAGACGCCATGGGCAAGCGTGCAACCGGAAAAAAGACGTCCCGCAACAAATCGTCGCGTCTCGTGGGCAAGCCGTGGGAGACGGCCAAGTCGGGCAAGGGTTCGGCCACCGACCCGCTGGCCGCCCGGTTCGTCGAGTCGCTGTCCTACGACCGCCGGTTGTACAAGCACGACATCGCCGGATCCATCGCCCATGCGCGCATGCTGCGGAAAGTGGGGCTGATCAAGGCGGTCGAGCTAACCAAAATTGAGCGCGGCCTACGGGCCATCGAGAAGGAAATTGACCAACAGGACGCCGACTGGTCCGGCTGGAAGGTCGAGATGGAAGATGTCCACATGTGCATCGAGGCCGCCCTGATCGAGAAGATCGGTGAGCCGGGCAAGAAACTCCACACAGGTCGCAGCCGCAACGATCAGGTGGCGCTCGATCTGAAGTTGTGGATCGGCGATGCCGAGGATCGACTAGCACATGAGTATCTGCAAGGTTTGATCAAAGCATTCGTTGAATTGGCCAACCGTGACGGGCTGATCGTGTTGCCCGGTTATACCCACCTTCAACGCGCCCAACCGATCACCCTTGGAGCCGAGTTGTTGGCCTGGGCCCAGTCGTTCTTCATCGCCAAGGATCGATTCGGGATGTTCGATAGCTGCCAATGGTTGAGCCCGCTCGGAAGCGGTGCAATTGCCGGATCCGCGCTACCATTAGATCGTACAGCCAGCGTTGAATTGTTGGGGCAGGTTACCGGTCCACCGGTACGGTTTTGTGAACCCAGTGAAAACAGCATCGAATCAACCGCCAGTCGCGATAAGGCCATCGACTTCGTCTATGGATTGGCCATGACCGCCATGTGGCTTTCGCGCTGGGCGGAGCAGTGGATCATTTACATGACCAGTGAGTTCGGGTTTATCAAAATCGGTGATGCGTACACGACCGGGTCGTCGATGATGCCGCAGAAGCGTAACCCGGACATGCTGGAACTGATTCGCGGGCGCTGCGGAGGCGTGTACGGGCACCTGGTGGCGCTGCTGACAATCTGCAAGGGTCTGACCATCGGCTACAACCGTGACCTGCAGGAGGACAAGCGGCACGTCTTCGCCGCGTACGACACCGTCAAAGACAGCCTGGAAATGGCCGCGAAAATCGTGCTTTCGACGAAGTTTACCCAGCCGGACATGACCAGGGGCTTCATGGACGCGACCTCACTGGCGGAATACCTGGTCACCAGGGGCGTGGCGTTCCGCACGGCCCACCAGATCGTTGGCTCGTTGGTGCATCAGTGCGAGCGGCGGGGGTTCGAGCAGTTGTCGCAGTTGGAGTTGGCGGATCTCAACACGGCCTGCGATGCTGCGGGAGCCGGCTCGGACCGCTGCGGAAAGGACGTCTATGATTGGCTGGGTGCCGAGAATGTTGTCAAGCGGTATTGCACTGCCGGCAACGCCGGCTTGAGCGGGTTACGCGAGCAGTTGAAGGTCTGGAAGCAGCGGCTGAAATAGGGCGCCAGGCGTGGCACCGAGGACGGGGTGAAGCGAAACCCCGGGCGTGATGACGCTACGCCCCATTTAGGGATGCATCGATGTTGGTCTTGACCGTGTTGCAGGGCCCTGACAAAGGCGGGCGGTTCGAGTTGCCCGACCACGAGCCGCAACTGATCGGCCGGTCGAGCGAGGCGATCCCGCTGGCCGATCACACCATCTCGCGCCGCCACTGCGAACTGACGCCCGACGCGGGCCGGTGGTACATCAGCGATCTGGACAGCGCCAACGGGACATACGTCAACGGGTTGCGTGTCATCGCGCGGCGCCGGCTGGAGCCGGGCGACCAGATCCGCACGGGCAACACCCTGCTTCTTTTCGGTATCGAGGCCGCCGACGCACGCCGCCAGGACGTGCGCGTCGCGCCCAAGGGCGAGATGAATATCAGCGTTGAGCATGTCGTGGCGTCGAGCGACGAATCGATGATCATGGCCGTGCCCGACCCGAGCGAGGCGGCCGTCCTGCAACTGAAAGTGATCTACGAGCTGACGCAGTTGATCGGCTCGATCGTCGACCGCAACGAATTGTTGAATCGGGTGATGGACCTGATCTTTGAGTACTTCCAGGCCGACCGCGGCTACATTCTGTTGCAGGACAATGCTGACAACCAGCCCGACCCGGTCGTGGTGCGCCATCGGGTCGAGCCCAAGTCTTCCGAGGAGGACAAGATCCCGATCAGCCGGACCATCGTGCAACACGTCATGCGCAAAGGCGAGGGTGTGTTGTCGAGCAACGCGATGGCTGATGAGCGATTCTCCGGCGGCGACAGCGTGCAGAACATGCGCATCCGTTCGGCTCTGTGTGTGCCGATCAAGTACAAGGACGTGTTGTTCGGTGTGATCCACGTCGACAGCCAGATCGTCAACTACACGTTCACGGAGGACCAGCTTCGGCTGTTAACCGCGGTCGGTGTGCATACGGGCCTGGCGCTGGCCAACGCCGAGCTTTACGCTGGCCAACTTCACGCTGAACGCCTGGCGGCGGTGGGACAGACAGTGGCGTCGCTTTCACACTCCGTGCGCAACATGATCCAGGGCCTGCGCGGCGGTGCCGACGTGGTCGAGTTGGGCCTGCGCAAAGACAGCATGAAGGTCGTGCGCGGCGGCTGGGAGATCGTGGTTCGCAACCTCGAACGCATCCACGCCCTGACCATGAACATGCTCGCCTTCGCCAAGCAGCGCAAGCCCGAACTGGAGATGACCAATCTCAGCGGATTGCTCGAGGAAGTCATCGCCCTGGCCCAGAACCAGTACGATGACAAGAAGGTGGCACTGATCTCGGATTTCGATCAGGACATGCCACCTCTGCCTCTCGACCCGGCGGGCATCCATCAGGCGGTGCTGAACCTCCTGAACAATGGGCTCGACGCCGTCGAATCGGGCAAGGGTGTGGTCATCGTGCGCACGGAATTCAAGGAAACCGCTCTCAGCGCTCTGATCAGCATCACGGATAACGGCATCGGCATGGGGCCCGAGAGTCGCAGGCATCTGTTTCAGCCCTTCCACTCGACCAAGGGGTTGCGCGGCACGGGCTTGGGCCTGGTGGTGACCAAGAAGATCCTCGACGAGCACGGCGGGACGATCGAGGTCGAAAGCGCCCCGGCCGAGGGCACCACCTTCACGCTGATACTGCCTGTCACGGCCGAGCAGATCCCGGCGCTGGCCGACACCCAGGACCCCGAAATATCGGGTGCGTAGCGGAAATGCAATATTAGCCCCGGTCGCGTCGTTGAGTTGAAGGAAGGCGATCTGGAGGTTTCCCATGGCCATCAACACCTCGCTGGCAGCCTTGGATGAAAAATATTTCGATTTCGCGCACGCCCGGCATCTGCTGAATCGCGCCGGGTTTGGCGGTACGCCCGCGCAGATCGAAGCGTTGCGCGACATGGGCCTGAACCGAGCCGTGGACCTGCTCGTCGATTTCCAGAAGATCGATGACTCCCAGCACTTGCCTGCCGCGAAGATCAACGCAGACATTCTCAAGCCGCCCACGAAAGAGCAGCGGCGCGAGATTCGCCAGGCGAGGCGCAGCAACGATCAGGCGGTGCTGGATCGGCTCGAAGTCATGCGGCGGCAGCAGCGGCAGGGTGATCGACGCCAGTCGGAGGACTTGGGCCGGTGGTGGATGGCCCGCATCATCTCCACGCCCCGGCCGCTTGAAGAAAAACTCGTCCTGCTCTGGCACAGCCACTTCGCGTCCAATTACCGAACCGTCCGCGACAGCTTCCTCATGTACCGGCAGCACATGCTGATCCGCAAATACGCCAACGGCAGTTTCGCCAAATTGGCGCACGCGATGATCCGCGATCCCGCGATGATCCGGTTCCTCGACAATCACAATAACCACAAACGCAAGCCCAATGAGAACCTGGCACGCGAGTTGATGGAGCTGTTTATGCTCGGCGAGGGCAACTACACCGAGCAGGACATCAAGCAGGGAGCCCGTGCGCTGACCGGCTACACGTTTCACGACAATGAATTTGTCTTCAGACAGCAGATGCACGACAACGGGTCGAAGTCCATTTTGGGACAGAAAGGCAATTTCGACGGAGATGATTTTGTCGATATTCTGCTCAAGCAACCGGCCTGCCCACGGTTTGTCTGTTACAAGTTGTACAGACATTTTGTCGGGGACCTAGATGAACAAGTCACGCCGTCGGCGCGGAAGATCATCTTCAAGATGGCACGCGTGCTCGCCGCCAAGAGATACCGACTGTCACCCCTGCTCAAGACGTTGTTCAAGAGCCGGCACTTTTATGACCCAAGCGTGATGGCCGGCAAGATCAAGAGCCCGGTGCAGCTGATCGTCGGCACGGTACGCGCACTGGGTACGCCGACGCGCAACCTTGACGTGTTGATTGATGCGATGTCTTCAATGGGCCAGCGGCTTTTCAATCCGCCGTCGGTTGCCGGTTGGCCGGGAGGGCGCAACTGGATCAACACCTCCACACTGTTTGTGCGTCAGAACATGGCGACGTATCTGATCACGGGCAAACTTCCTTACCGCGATGGCTGGTCGCAACGCGACGTGGAGTATGAACCGATGGCTTTGGTCGCCGAACTGCCCAAGCGCACGCCCGAGACGGTGGTGGATCACCTGCTAAGCTCGTTTGTCGCCGGTTCCGTCGCGGTGCAGCGGCGGGATCAACTTGTCACATTCATGGGCGAGCGCGGCGGGCGAATCACTGAGGAACGGATGATCGGACTGCTGCTGATGATCACCGCGATGCCGGAGTACCAATTGTGCTGACCGCCGACCGGGGCGGTTGGGAACGAGGAGTCAATGATGACTGACAAGCCCGTATTTACCAGGCGCGAGTTCGTTCATACCGGGTTGGCCATCGTCTCGACCGTGCCGACGATGCCCGCATTTTTACAGAATTCGGCACTGGCGATCGCCGACCCGGCTGATGTGCCGTTGACGGCCAGCCGACCGGGGGTGCCGGAGGATCGCATCCTCGTGGTCATCCAGCTTTCGGGCGGCAACGATGGACTCAACACCGTCGTGCCCTACGGCATGCGCCAATACTACGATGCGCGACCGATGCTGGCCGTGCGCGAGCGTGATACGCTGGCGATTGCCCGCGCCGACGGGATCGGGCTTCACCCCCGGTTGGCGCCGCTCAAGGAGATGATGGAAAGCGGTATGGCCAATGTCGTCCAGGGTGTCGGCTATCCGAACCCGAACCGCTCGCACTTTGCGAGCATGGATATCTATCACACGGCTTCAGCGGGTAGCGGCAAAGGCTATGGCTGGTTGGGTAGGGCGCTCGATCAGGTCGAGCCGGACAACAGCACGGCGATGATCAGCATCGGCAAGGAGGCGCCGCTGGCGAGCAAGGGCAAGCGTGGATCGGCCGTGGCGTTCGAGAACGCGAACCTGTTCCGCTGGGCCGGGGCCGACCTCAACAGCACATTGAGTAGTCATTACAACAAGATCAATCGCGCCGGCGTGTTGTCGGAGTTGGCCGGCGTCGAAAACGAGCAGGCGGCGTTCGTCATGCGGACCGCCCTTGACGCGCAACTGGCGTCCGACCGCGTGCGCGCGGCGGTGGCCAAGGCGCCGCTTACGCCGTTTCCACAGGGCTCGTTGGCCGGTCAGCTTCGCATGGTCGCCTCGATGATTCGCGCCGAGCTGCCCACACGTGTTTATTACGTCGGGATGGGTGGATTCGACACGCACGGCAACCAGGCCCGGTCGCACGGCAATCTGCTGGGCCAGTTTGCCGCCGCGATGAAGGCGTTTTACGGCGAGCTGAAGGCGATGGGCCAGCAGAACCGCGTCCTCTCGCTGGCGTTCAGTGAGTTCGGCAGACGAGTCACCCAAAACGCGTCGCAGGGCACCGACCACGGGACAGCCGGGCCGATGTACATGTTCGGCCCCATGGTGCGCCCCGGGCTGCTGGGCAATCATCCAAGCCTCACCAAGCTCGACCGCGGCGACCTGATCTACAACGTCGATTTTCGATGCGTTTACACGACGGTGCTGAGCCAGTGGCTGGGCGCCGACGCCAAAAAGGCGCTCGGCCGAGCGTTCAAGCCCGCCGCCGTGCTCGATCGCAAGGTGACGACTTGATGGGATCTGTTCAGCGGCGCGGATTGCCGCGTGTTCCCTCTCGATGCGCAACTGATCACAACGCCCGCTTCGCCAACCTCTCAATTGCACGCCGCATGGCGTTATTGAGACCCGCAGCAAGCGGTCCCGGGCCGGTCTTGAACATCACCGGTGCGCGTACTACCTCGTAACCACCCTCGTCGAGAAGCTCTTCGGTGGGCAAATAACCCTGAAAGTCCTGCGTGTACGCCCAGATGAAAAGCTCGTAAGCCGGCAGCCAGCGTCGTATCAGCGGGAGCCACTCGGCCAGTGAATCGCCGCCCAAGTGAACGATCACGTGCTTCCGAGTCAGGCGGATCAGCCCGATCGACCAGGGCGTGTGGGTCGCCAGCGGCGGGCCATGCTCGATCCGGTCCAGCCAGTATTTCCCGAAACGGTGTTTCTTTTCGTTCTCGTCCTGGGCGTAATGGTGCGCTGTTTGCGCGGCGGCGGCCTGATCGCGGGGCAGGGCGGCCCAACCTTCAGCAAAGCCGAGGTCCAACTCGAGCGTGGTGCCATGACCGGCCAAGACCGTGACGATGTCGTTGGCCAGTTGCTTACCGACCGTTTCCACGTCCTCGGGCGTCGCATTGCGAAAGGTGCCCGTTTCGAGGTCGGCGACCTGGCGCGGGCGAACGTTGCCTGCCACGCTCTGCATGAACTGGCAGTGCACCGACTCACCCAATTGGGCCCGTAGGTGCTTGCGGCATTTGCCGGGATAATCAGGGCTGATGCTGGTCCGGGCGTAGCGGTACACCAGCACGGGGTGGCATGCGTATGAGAACAGCACGCATCGATCGCCGCTGCTGCGCCCGCGTAGATCAAGCACCCACAGGTCGCGGTTGTAATGCCCGTCCGGGTTGGGCGCCATTTTCACGTTGTCGCCCACCGGCCGCCGGCGGTTGATTGCCACATCCGATACGCCCTGATAAATCGCGACCTCGACCGGCAGCATCCTGCTGGCCGCTTGCAGTGCCAACAGGCGAACTTTGCCGGTCAGCTGCGCCATGTAGGCGCCCAGCTTCGGGTTGGCGAGATACAGTTCCAAGATGTGCGAGCCGCGGCAGGTGCCCGGACCGGAATGGGTGTGCGAGCAGTTGAGGATGATCGCATCCATGGGGATGCCGGTCGCGGCCGATAGCTCGAACCGCAGCGGGACGGAATCCTCATGCGTGATTGAGATCAGGTCGAATGCGATCCACAGCGTCCGCTCCCCCCCGGCGTCCTCGATAATCAGGGCCTGCGCATACAGCGAATCGATGATCGTATCGCCGAGCGGACCATCCGGCCCCCGCCCGCCCATCGGCAACCCCACCGGCGGCGTAATCTCAACTTCCGCCCAACCGGCTTTCGCTTGTGCCATGATGATGCTCCGCGCGACGACCGTAACGTTGACGGGTTCATTGCACAAATAGTGTCCGTCGCCGGTAATATACCAAATACCGATGCGGATTTGCCTTTTTACACCTAATTTTCTGCCCGCGGTGGGCGGGACTGAAATGGTCAGCGACGAGTTGGCCCGACAGTTTTGTGGCAAGGGACACGACGTCGTCGTGCTTGCGCAGGGCGATCCGCAGGTGCTTGACCTGCCTTATCCGGTGCGGTGGTTTGGCAAGCCGGTGCTGCCGAGGGTGTTTCCCGAGCGGGTGGGTAAGGCGCTTGCGGCTTTGCACCATGCGCAGCCGTTTGATCTGTTTCTGTGCAACTATGCGCATCCGACGGGGTACGCGGCCTTGCGGTTGGGCCGGCGCATCGGTGTGCCCACGGTGATCGTGTCGCACGGCGGCGACTTGTATCGCTCCAGCGATGACCGCAACCGCCCGCACCTGTGGAAGCGCACGGTGTACGCGTACCGCCATGCCGACGGCCTGATCGCGATCAGCCCCTACATTGAACTGTTGATCCGCGAGATCAATCCGCAGCCGACCCGGCTTGAGTTGATCCCAAATGGTATTGACGTGGCGGCATTGGGCAACCCGGCGACGCGGCCGGCGGATTTCCAGTTGCCACGGCCGTTCGTACTATGCCTGGGCAATCTTGGCCCGATGAAGGGTTTCGATGATGCCGTCGCCGCCTACGCCCGGGCCCGCGGCCAGTTGGACGATCTGGCCATGGTGATCGTCGGCAGTGGCGAGTTGGAAGCGCCGTTGCGCCGCCAGGTCGCCGCGGCCGGTCTTGATGACGACGTGTTGTTTGCCGGCAAGCGCACAGGTAACGACAAACGCTGGTTTCTACAGAACTGCCGGTTTGGCCTCGCGCCATCGATCGAGGAAGGCCACCCGATCGTGGGCCTGGAGTTTCTCGCGGTGGGCAAACCGGTCGTCTGCTCGACGAATGCGGCGTTCGACGGCATGTATGACGGGGCCATTAATTCGCTGCGGGTGCCGGCCCGCGATCGTGAAGCGCTTGCCGGGGCGATCGCCGCGATGTCGCAGGGCGACCTGGCGGCCATGGGCATCGAGAGCCGGCGCCGTGCTGACCACTACACCTGGCCCGCCATCACCGACCGGTACATTGCGTTTCTGGGGCGCGTGCTCAGTGAGAGCGGGCCATCGCCTCGCCAATAATCGAGCTTTGCCTGGACAGGTAATCGACAAGAACCCCGCCATCGGCGCCTTGCGGCACCAGGACGCGGGTGCAGCGCGCTTTTGAGAACGCCGCAGCGTATACCGCCAGCGTCTGCTCGTAGGCGTTGTTCAATTCGGGCAACACCGAAGGCCGCCAGCCCGCACTGCCCAGCGCCAGCCGATCCGCCAGATGATTGATCTCCTCGAAGATCACCGCGGCGCACGGCTGGGCGGC
>CAUYYV010000050.1:0-14236 GCA_963577075.1 Phycisphaerae bacterium | reverse complement strand
TCATGACCGGGCAGAGGCTTGTCAAACGTCTCTTCGTAGACCAAGCGCCACCGCATCGCACCAGACTCACTGTCGCGGGCGCAGCCACACGCCGCGACCATCCAGCAGATGGCAGCCAGCATCGTTATCCGGGCAAGACACCTGGAGTCGATCATTGTCCAAATCGTTGAAGATTTATCTAAGGTCATTCATGTAGGTCGCAACGGCGGTTGATCGACGGTGTGCCTGGGCCTTGGTCAACAGGACATTCCCGCCGCGGCGTCCACATCGTCCAACATCTGCCGCACGATTTTTTCGTCCCACTCCTCGCCGGCCAAGCTCAGCAGTGCACGGCCGGGACCAATGTCGATGCCGTGTCGCATCATCATCAATTTGCGAAAGATCTTGTAGAACGCGCCGGGCAGGTTGCTTATCGATCGTTTCCTTTTCGGGTCGAAAGTATCGGCCGGGATCGATGCCAGAACTAGACATCATAGCGGGGCGCATGCCGCGTGCAGGCTTGTTGCCGAGCGTGCTTTGGATGACAATACCACCCATGAACATCAGGCAACTCAATCACGCGGCCATCCCGGTCGACGACGTGGAACGATCCAGACAGTTTTACGCCGATGTGCTGGGTCTGCAAGAGATCGCTCGCCCGGCGTTCGGGTTTCCCGGCGCGTGGTTTCGGATCGGCGTCGATCAGGAGTTGCACCTGATTGGCCGCGGCACGCGGTTCGTCCCCGGGCCGAGCGATCGCCACTTTGCCATGATGGTCGACGAAATCGACGCCTGGGCGGCGCATCTGGGCAACCGTGGCGTCGAGTTCACCGATCCCAAGCCGCGCCCCGACGGCGCGTACCAGATATTCCTGGCCGACCCCGACGGCCATTTCATCGAGCTTTTCACAGCGCCGATCTAAACGTCGACCGCCATCAATTCCTCGTCGAAGATTACTTCTCCGCCATGGTTTTTTGCGATGCCGTGCGCGTTCGATTGATTTGGAATCCGTGAACCGGGCGCCGCAATGGGTGATCGCGAGTTTGGGGACGTCCGCCTGTTGTGCGATTTCGGCAGCTTGGCGGGTACCGATCATGACCCGGCCGATGGTGTCTTTGTCAACGGCCTGCGGGTGATCCCGGCAGGTCATCACCATGACATCGGCGCTCTAGGCCAACCTGTTCGATGCCTTGCGCGACTTGGTGTCGCTGGCGAAGACCATGCTCAATCCGTCGCAATCCACGCGGTAGACCGGCAGGGTCAGGTAAACTGCATGTGGCTGCCGACACCACGAGAATGTAACACTTTCACACGGGGGTGTTCACGGATTTCCGGACACAAAGATTCGGTCGCGGATTTTAGGGGAAAATCAGGCGGACCTGCGAGGTGCCGAATTGCCGGGCAGCGCTGCCGTTTCGGACGGCGATTTCGAGTCGTCCGCCGCTGCCGAGATAGGCGACCGGTTCGCCCGGTTCGACACCGCCGAAGGTGCGACAGACGCCTTGAATCGCGATCGATCCGATTTGAATATGCACCTGGTCCTCACTGCCTTGGCCGAGTTCGCTGAAGAAATGATCCGCCGTCAGATCAGTGACCAGGTTGCCGAACCGATCGGCGCAGAGCACGTGTGCGATCAGGTTGTCTCCATCGAATTGCGGCTTGGGCAGATCGAGCAGGACGGGATCGTCGATCGGATCGCCCAACTCGGTCAGCGGGACGCCCTTGGCCAGATGCGCCGCAGCGGGCGCGAAGATGTCACGGCCATGGAAAGTGGCGCTGACTTCTGCGCGGTGATAGTCGGCATTGGTCAAAGCAACGGCCCGCTTGAGCGGGCAGCGCGCCAGTACGGCAGTAAACACACCGTTGTCCGGACCGATCCACAGGTAATCATCTGTCTCGATCCCGATGGCGTGGCGTGGCGTGCCGACGCCCGGATCGACGACTGCCACGTGGATCGTACCGCTCGCAAACACGTCGATCACGCTTTCGAGCGCGATCGCACCGGCCAACATGTCGTGCACCGGCACTTCATGGGTGACGTCCACGATTCTTGCGTCAGGCGCAATCGTCAGGATCGAGCCCTTCATCTGCCCGACGAATGTGTCCGCCGTGCCGAAGTCAGTGGTGAGTGTAATGATATTTGGGTGTCGGATTTCGGATTCGGTCATTATTGCTTTACGGGGGTCAGCGGCGTGATTCTTGCCGGATGCGTATCGAATTTTACCCCGAATCACGACACAGATACCCGCCCTTAATACTCTTTGCGCTGCCGAGCGGGCTGGATGTCGAGTTGTTTGCGATACTTCGCCACCGTGCGCCTCGCGATGTCGATGCCGTGTCCGTGAAGTTTTTTTACAAGCTGATCATCGGATAGCGGATGTGATTTGTCCTCTTCACTGATAATCTGCTCGAGCGTGGCCTGGATCGCGGACCAGCTCATGGCATCGCCGGTATCGGTCTCCGTGCCGCCTGAAAAGAACATGCGAAGCAGAAAGATACCGCGCGGCGCCTGCACGTACTTTTCGCTGACCGCACGGCTGACCGTGGCGACGTGAATGCCGAGTTGGTCGGCAACCTGCGTCATGGGCAGGGGGTGCAGTGACTGCGGTCCGTAGTCGAAGAAATCACGTTGTGCGTCGATCACAACATTGATCACGCGCAACAGCGTGCTGCCTCGCTGCTCGATCGCCTCGATGAGCCAGCGAGCGGAGCGGATATTGTTGCCGAGGAACTCTCGCGTCTTGGAGTTGACCGTCTTGTCACGCTGCATCTTCAGATAGCTGGGGCTGATGTGCACGTTCGGCGTCCGCCCACGTGTGAGCTGCGCCGTATAGCGATCTTCGGTTTCGTCAAATTCAATCACCGCGTCCGGTCGGATGGTGCGTGGCGTGTCATCGACGAGTTGGCGGCCGGGATGCGCGTGATAGTGGCGAAGATTATGGATTGCGGTTTTCACCTGCTCAACCAGCAGGTCGGCGCTCTTGGCAATGCGCGGCAATCGATTCTGCTCAACGTCTTTCAGGTACTTGTCGACTATCAATCGTTCAGCGGTCAGGTCCGGCGCGTCTTCCTGCGCAGCGTGGGCGTCGATCTGCAGCAGCAGACACTCACGCACGTCACGCGCCGCCATACCTACCGGTTCTAAACTGCGATGCATCAGGGTGAGTGCCTCGTCCAGGTCTTTGTCGCTCACGTCCGTGGGCGACTGGTCGATCAGCGTCGGCATATCCGTGCGCAGGTAGCCATCATTGTCGATAAACCCGATGAGAAACTCGCCCGCACTGCGCAGGTTCGTCGAACATTCGACCAGGTGCCATTGCAGGATCAGTTGATCTGCCAGGCTCAATTGGCGCGCCGCGGTGTTGGCCATCGCGTCGATCTTGGCATCCCGCGCGCCGTCATCCCGCGCCGGGCGAAAGCTTTCGCCGGTCTCGTAGGTGTTGGCCGACCACGACTCGCCGTACTCTTCGCTGATGTTGTTGAGCCGCTCGAAATCATCGCGGTGGTTGGGATCGACGGCGTCATCGGTAATGACCAGATCGCGCTCGCCCTCCTGGTTGTCGCGTTGCTCCTGGGCGCGTTCCTCGGCAAGCTTGCTCTCGTCGGGGCCCGCCTCGCGCTGCTCGAGTGTCGGGTTGCTCGCCAGTTCCTGCTCAATCCGCTCCTCGAGCTGAAGGTTCGACATCTGGAGGATCTCCATCGACTGGATCAATCTCTGCCCCAGCTTCATGCGCTGGTCGAGTTTCATATGTTGGCCGGTGTCGATCCTCATGAAGATTCTTTATCCATCGAGGCCGCTGTTATCGGCCTGACCGCGTGGCTGAAGGGTCTGCCCTGATGATCCATCGGCAACTAATCGTGCCCAATTCATTGTACGGGTCGCCTGTCCTCGAGCGCATCGGCAAGGACGGCCTTCGAGGCGGTTTGCAACGATGATCCGGTCGCCATCCCGCGCGCCAGGCGCGACACGGTCAGGCCCGCCTGGCCCAGTTGCTCGGCAAGGTACAAGGCGGTGCCGTCACCCTCGAGCGTCGGATTCGTGCCGATGATCACCTCGCGCACACCGCCGCCTCGGGCACGTTCGAGCAGTGATGTCACGTTCAACTCGCCCGGTCCGATGCCATCCAACGCCGCCAGTCGGCCCATCAGCACGTGATATACACCGCGGTAGGTGCCTGTCGTCTCGATCGCCATCACGTCGTTGGGCTGCTCGACGACCAGGACGGTGCTGCCGTCGCGCCGTGGATCGGCGCAGATCGAGCAGGGGTCGGCTTCGGTGACATTGAAGCACTGCGAGCAGTGTTTGACATTCTGCTTGAGGTCGCGAATTGCGTCGGCCAACGCCAGGGCGTCATCCGTCGATTGCCGCAGCAGGTCGAACGTCATGCGCTGTGCCGATCTCCTGCCGATGCCCGGCAACCGTGACAACCGGTCCACCAGCCGATCGAACATCGAACATGTTGCGGGGGGTTGCTCTTGGGCCATCACATGATTGTATCGCACCGGTGGGGCGGTATCAGCGGGGTGTTGTGCCGCATCCAGTTGGTTTGCGGGCGGACACGTCCTATGATGCTCCGATGCACGACGACGACCATGTTTGTCTCTGCTTTCGCGTCTCGAAACGCAAGATTGTCAGTTTCTGCAAGCGCGAGAATCCACCGGTATCGAGCCTGATCAGCGACTGCCTGTCAGCCGGCACCGGCTGCGGCTGGTGCGTGCCATTCTTGAAGAAACTGCACGAGCAGGCCCAGGCCGGCGAAGAAAACCCCGATCTGCCGATCGCCCCGGAGGAGTACGCGACGAAACGTAAGCAGTATCACAGGACGGGTAAACGAGAAAAAGACTGAACAGGGAAGCCAGAAAGGAGAATTGCGATACCGGGTTCCCATTCCGGCTTCTTCCTTCCATCAATGCGGTACCCCCAATCGATGCATGCGCTTGTGGATCGCCGCCGCCGCCTGTTGGAACGGCTCTTCGAGAAACTCGGCGTGATCGTGATGGTTGTGGTGATGCGTGACCGTACCCGGCTCGTAGCGGCGGGCGTGGTCGCGGATGTACTGGATCGTGCCGTCGACGAGGGTGAGCATGTACTCGGCCGTCGCCTTGTCGAACATCCACCACTCACCGCCGACGGCGACGTAAATCGGTGACGTGTGCGCGAAAATGCCCCGCCCCCAGCCGTCGTGGTGGGTCGTGAAGTTGAAATAGTCCGGCCCGCTGGTACGCGCTGCCAGCCATGTATGGTGATCGAGGTGAATTTTCTCTTTCAGTTGCAGTCGGCGCGTCCCCGCCCGGTCTTCGACTTGTGCAACGACCTTGCCTTCCTGCACGATCTGGAGTGTGTGGATCGGGAAGATTGATTCGGCGGTTGCCTCGACCTCAACCGTCCCGCCGTTGCCGGGGAGGTTGATCGTGTCGCCGATCGCCGCGCCGTTGACCGCCAGGGCAATCATCGGTCCACCGCTCAGGAACGTGCGGCCCTCGCGGACGGCGCGGCACCACGTCTCGTAATCGAACGGCTGATCATCGGGGATGTACGCGTACGTGCGGTAGATGCCGACGGGCACATCGCTGCTCATCTTGTCCGTCCCACCGACCAGCGGCAGCTTGTATCCGCAGTTGAGGTAGCGGTAGTACTCCTGGTGCATGTACGAACCGTGTTTGAGCATCTCGATGGCGTCGGCCCGGCCCGTCGCGATCAGGGTCGCCGGTTCGCCATTGGGCGTGGGCAGGTGCGGGATCACCACCGTGCCGCCCTGCGCGTGGCAGGCGTCGGCCCAGTGTGACATGGCGACCTCGAGGTTGCCGCCAATCTCCGCCTCGCCCGGCCCGTCCGAGCACCACGGCATCACCGGTTCTTTAAGGCCCCACAGAGTCAGGTGCCCCAGCAGGTGCTGGCGGTTCTCCTGCGAGCAATACACGATCGTGTTGCCGTCATCGCTGAACGTCGGCCGGCCGATGAAGTCTTCCGTGTTCGTAAACAGGTGGCCCCACTGCGACTGCAACAGGTTGACGACGTTGAGGTCCTCGCCCTGCGCCTCGCGGTGAGCCCCCTGGCTGCCGAGAAAATGCACGTGCGAATCGCCGCTGAACCAGCGTTTCGCGTTCATGTTCGTCCAGCGTTTCATGCGCACGGTCAACTCGCGTTGGCCCGGTTTGATCTCGACCTTCTGCCGCAGCGGCTCGTACTCGAACCCGCGGGCGGCATCGACTATCACTTCACCACGCGGCAGCCAGCCCTGGCATTTGCCGTCGATGTACGCGTAGGTGATCTGGCCCAACCGCATGTCGCCGCCGATGTCGTTGTGCCATGAGACGAGGTTCGAGTTGACGTGATCGTGATGCCCGTGCGGTTGAAACGGGATGCCGTCCGGCGATCGGAAGTGAATGCGACAAGGAATCGGCTTGCCAGTCTGGTCGTCGACCACGGTGACGTGAGTCCAATTGCGCCCCGCGTCGGCCATCTCGACCTGCACGCGCGAGCGTTTGACCTTGCCCTTTTTCTGGAGTTGGCCCCAGTTGACTTTGCCAAGCCGTTTACCGTTGTTCTTGATCGTAATCGTGGCCGACGGATTGCCCCCGACTTCGACATAGGCCGGGCTGGCCTTGTGGTTCTGCGTTTCGCCCCATCCTTTTAGTTCGCCTTCGACAAAAGCATCGGCTGACTGCCCGGGCAGAGCGTAAGGGTATGTTGCGACACCGCGGTCGATTTCGACCTCGAGGTCGAAGTCCTTGTTGGCATCCTCCGGCTTCGGCAGCGTGATCTTGACCGGCCGGCGAGCCTGCGGGGTGAACGGCAACTCGTTTAGATGGCTCAGCGTGATGCCGCCGATGACCATCTTGTTGGATTCGGCCGGCTCGAGCGTGATCGATGTGATGCTCGCGTCCGGCCGGTCGTTTTTCCAGGCCCAAAGCCAATAGCCCATTGGCCCGCCCCCCCGCACTTCGATCTGTCGTTGGCCGGCCATATTGAACTCGCCGACATAGCGTGGCAGCATGTGGTCCTTCTGGTCCGGCCAGGCGAGAAACGGGCGAGAGCCCCAGGGAATGGGTACCGCGGCAATCTCGAAACGCTCGCGAATAGGCAGCCTGCAGGTCTTCCCGTCACCGTAGCGAACGGTGTAATACGCTACGGTCGTGCCGGTCGGGCCGCCGTCGTGTATTGTCGATGCCAGCACCGCGTGCGCGAAAATGACATGGCGTGCCGTCGCGCCGATCGGCACCACCACGGCCGCCCCTGCTTCCGCGTCGAAGCCGATCAGGTGCTCGCCGTCGTCATCCTTGCGGCCGACCACAAACGGCAGGCCCTGAAATGACTGATCGCCCACCTGCGGTTGAATAACACCGTCAAGCCATTGAACCGGCTTGTTGCAGCAAGCCGATACATCGATCGGCTGATAATCCATGTCGTGTTTCATCCGATGGCCACCCTTGCTGGTTCAGCTTGCGCATTTACCCGGCTATGGAGATTGTCGAGCACGTTCATGAAGTTGATGTAGCTGTCATACGGCGATTCGTACGGATTGAAGTACTTGTGTACGTCACCGTCGGCGAAGTATTTCGTACACATGTAGTAGCAATGATCGCTGGTCGTCAACTTCCGCCAGTCGTCGAGCACCCGCTCGTCGCCGGATTCCCTGACCGGCTGCTCAAGTTTGTACAACTCGTGCAGGGCATTGGACTGCATCGCGTTGCCCAGCCAGGCGGACAGGTCGCGCTCGGTATCGGCCCAACTGATCATGTGCGGCACGTCGTACTCACCCACCGGATCGTACGCCGCCAGGCAGTCGCTGGGCGTCTTGAAGTCATTGGTGCCGGTGTCGAGGATGTGCTGCGGCAGCGCCTCGAGAAACTGGAAGATGCCCGTGTCCTCCCACTGATGCTCGCCGAATGTCTCGTAGTCCATGAAAAGGTTGCACATGTACCCGTCACCGTTGATTTGGTGAACCCACTGGGCGAATTTTTCGGCGGTCAGCGGCCATTCCTTCCAGCCGCGGTTGGAAAATCGAAAGGCGATATCGTCACTGAGGCTGTAGTTTTTCAGCAGCAACCGTATGTTGCGCACGCCCGGCGGCGTGTAGACATAGTTGGGCGAGCGGTAGGCGAGGATATGATCGGCGCCCTCGGTCAATATGCCGTCGAACCTGCCCATCGCCGCCACCGCCACCGCCAGATCATTGTTATAGATCAACTCCGTGTTGCGAAACACACGCGGCGTCTGGCCGAACAGGTCCGTCATCAGGGCGGTGTGCAGATCGATCTGTGCGCTAAACTCCTCACGGCTGTAAAGATACGCCAGGCTGTGGTGATACGTTTCGCCGAGAAACTCGACGCAACCGGTCTCAGCAAGTTGTGCCAGCAGATCGATCATCTGCGGGCACCACCGGCGAAACTGATCGATCACCACGCCCGTCAGCGAGTACGCCACGCGGAACCGCCCGTCGTGACGGCGGATCAGGTCCAGGATCAATTGCGTTGTCGGCAGATAACACTTGCCCGCGACCTTCTTGAGGATATGCTCGTTGTGATAGTCGTCGAAATAATTGTTGTTCGAGTCGAAGACGCTGTAGCGGCGCAACCGGTTGGGCTGGTGAACCTGGAAATAAAAGCAGACGGAAGCCATGGGGTGGAGTCCTTCCTTGTCGAGTTCCGGCTGACCCTATTGTGGGCTCTGGGCCGTCGATTGCAACCGTCCGGGGAATCCGGTGGCGGCACGCTTCACCTGCGGCAACGGGGAGTCCCAGCCGGTGAGCGGTCTGACGGCCTGATAAACCAATTCCAGGCCGGCAGATCCTGCCTGCTCATTCCGGGCATTTGAGGGCCGAGGCCCTCCCGCGGGTCTGCCGACGGGTGGCGGTGCGACCCGATGACCTGGTCGGCGGGCACAAGGCCTCGCCGTCCCGGCCAACCGGCACGTCCCGGACTCGGTTGTTACCGCAGCGTTGACGTCAAGCGGTCATCCGTCGAAAGGTGCTGGGCCACCAGGTCGGCGACGACTTGATGGCCCAGCCGGTTCCAATGTCCGTCGATCTGGTAGTACAGGCCAGGTTGTTCGTGCTTGTACGGTGCAGTGATGACAGGGGCGTCGCGGCGGTCACATATTTGGATTAACTTGTCATGGTCGCGGCCGGAAAGATGCACGATGAGCACCAACACGGGCCACTTATTTGCCTGGCAGATGGATAGCGATTCCTCGATCAGGCTGAAGGTCAGCAGTTGCCGTGGTGACCAGGTCATTTTTGGTTCTGCCGCTTGCTCGTGATCCGTGTCCGCCGGATTTGCCGGCAGGGGGGATGGCCAATGGTGGTTGCCCCTGGGTAAAATCTGCCTGGCAAGACCGACCAGGTAGCTGTCCGAGAGCAGGGGCGCCGATTCGATGATTCGCTGGGCGGTGTCGGTTATGCCGGGTGGCCGCACCGGCAACTCGATGAGCGTGCGATCGGCCGCCAGCCGAAACAGCCGCTCGCGCCAATTATCGCCAAAGTCGTTGCCGGTGACTTGCAGCACCACATAGCGTGGTTCATAGGCGGCTGCTTCGGCGCGCAGGAACTTGACCCAGCGACCGTTGCCGGTGGCGCCCACGCCGGCATTGATGACTTGCGGCCGGTCCGCACCGAAACGATCCGCCAGGCGCCGGTCGACCTGCGCGGGAAACTCGTCACCGTCAGTGACGCCGTAGCCCAGGGTGAACGAGTCGCCGAGGAAGACCACCGCCCCTTTCGGAAAGATGGCCGGTTCCGGACCGCGATGGCCCAGCGAGTTGGTCGTCAACCGCATCGTAAACTCGGGCGTGATCCGGCGGCAGTGAAAGCTCTTTTTCAGCGACCGGAG
Organism: Phycisphaerae bacterium; assembly: GCA_963577075.1. Classification (GTDB taxonomy): domain Bacteria; phylum Planctomycetota; class Phycisphaerae; order Phycisphaerales; family Phycisphaeraceae; genus CAUYYV01. The sequence goes on along the minus strand of CAUYYV010000050.1, from coordinate 4,426 downwards.
ATAGATCGGGTCATGCACCGTGAAACTGGGGCCGACGTTGCGCACCGGCACGAACAATCGGACGATGATCTCGGCCAACACCAGCGACAGGCAAACCGCCGCCAGTGACAGCATCGCCTTCGTGACGCGGCTGAATCGGCGGCGGCGGTCGTGCCGTACGGCGGTCTGATTGTTTGGCCCGACACGAACCGTCATATCAATTTGGATCTTCCGTAATCCCGGCAGTCAATCTCGAGTGTGAGCACTGCCTGAAGTCAAGTATACCAGCCGCGGCAGGGCCTTATGGTAGTTGGTGGTCGTCCGGCTCCGACCTACAATGCGCCACTTGTTTGGATCGAGGGTCTAGCGCTGATGTCTCGTGATCGATTGACAAGCACGGAAATTCGCCGCCAGTTCATCGACTATTTTGCCGACAAGCACGGCCACACCATCGTGCCATCGGCGCCGGTCGTGCCGCATGACGACCCGACGCTGATGTTCACCGTGGCCGGCATGGTCCAGTTCAAGGATGTATTCCTGGGCACGGGCAAACGGCCGTACGTCCGCGCGGTCGATACGCAAAAGTGCATCCGCGCCGGCGGCAAGCACAACGACCTTGAAGATGTCGGCCGGGACACGTACCACCACACGTTTTTCGAGATGCTGGGCAACTGGTCGTTTGGCGACTACTTCAAGTCCGAGGCGATCGAGTGGGCATGGGACTTGCTGACCAACGTCTGGGGTCTGCCAAAGGATCGCTTGTACATGACGGTGTTCGGCGGCGACGAAGCTGACGGCGTGCCCGCCGACGATGAATCGGCCGAGTTGTGGCCGAAAATCACCGGCATGGACCCCTCGCGCGTCACGCGCTGGGGCAAGGGCGACAATTTCTGGGAGATGGGCCCGATCGGCCCGTGCGGCCCGTGCAGCGAGATTCACATCGACCTGACGCCGGATGGCTCGGGGGGGGCGTTGGTCAACAAGGACGACCCTCGCGTCATCGAATTGTGGAACCTGGTGTTTATCGAGTTCAACCGTGACAGCAGCGGCACGCTCACGCCGCTACCGGCCAAACACGTGGATACCGGCCTCGGGCTCGAACGCACTTGTGCCATCCTGCAGCAAAAGGACTCGAACTACGACACGGACGTGTTTACGCCTCTGTTCGACGCGATCGGGGGCATCACGGGCGCCCGGCCGTATGGATCGAAACGGGATGATCCGATCGACACGGCATACCGCGTCATCGCCGACCACATTCGTGCATTGACGATCGCCTTGACCGACGGCGCCGTTCCCAGCAACGAGGGCCGCGGCTACGTGCTTCGTCGCATTCTTCGTCGTGCAGTGCGTCACGGCTGGCAGACGCTCGGCACGCACGAACCGTTCCTGTGCAGGCTCGTTCCCACCGTCGTCGATCAGATGGGCGAGGCGTTTCCCGAGTTGAACAAGAACCCGCAGCAGGTTGCCGACCTGATCCGCGAAGAGGAAGAGTCTTTCGAACGGACGCTTGGCCGCGGCATCGAGTTGTTTGAAGCCGCTTGCCGCTTGGCAACGAACAAGCAAATCAGTGGTGGCGACGCATTCCGGCTGCACGACACCTACGGGTTCCCACTCGATCTGACGCAGGTCATGACCGAGGAGCGTGGTATGACCGTGGATGTAGAAGGCTTCAACAAGCTGATGGACGAGGCACGTGAAGTCGCGCGCGGCGCTGGCACCGCAGGCGCGGATATTCAATCGCAACTTGTCGCGATCATGCAGAAAGAGAGCCTGCCCGAAGCCGAGTTTGTCGGTTACGATGCGACCGAATGTACGACAACCACATCGAGCCATGCCTTTGATGTGGACGGCTTGGCAGCCATTGTCACGGGCAAGACCCCATTTTACGCCGAGGCCGGCGGCCAGGTGGGTGACGTCGGCACGATCAGCATCGGCAGCAGCACGCTGACTGTCACTAACACACAGAAAGTCGGCGATGTCTATTTTCATCTCGGTACGCTTGAGGGTGCATGGTCGGACGGCACAGTTGACCTGACTCTTTGCGTCGATCGCGATCACCGCGCCAGGATCATGGCCAACCACACCTGCACGCACTTGCTCAATCGTGCGTTGCGTTTACACGTCAATCCGCAGGCGGATCAGAAGGGATCGCTTGTGGACGATGAAAAGACGCGGTTCGACTTTTCACACAACGCGGCCGTGACGGATGAACATATCGAACAGGTGGAGGGGACGGTCAATGCCGACATCGGCGCAGACCTGCCAGTCCATTACGATTATGCCCCGCAAGCCGAAGCGCTCAAGATCAATGGTTTGCGTGCGGTGTTCGGCGAGAAGTATCCGCCCGAGGTTCGCGTGGTATCGATCGGCGTGCCGGTCAGGGATCTGCTGGCCGACCCTCAGAATGCCGACTGGTCGAACCGTTCGATCGAGTTCTGCGGTGGTACGCACTTGGCCAGGACGGGTGATGCCGAGGGCTTTGTCATTGTCAATGAGGAGGCGGTGGCCAAAGGCATCCGCCGGATCACCGCGCTGACCGGCCGGCGCGCGTGTGCGTGTCAGGCGCAGGGCAACATGCTGCTCGACCGCGCCGAGGCGTTGCACAACGCTGGCGACGGGCAACTTGAAAAACAGGTCGCGGAGTTGACCGCGGCGTTGGGCGAGGGGCCGCTGCCCGTGCTGGCGCGTTCGAAGATTATGGCAACACTCGGCGAGTTACAGAAGAAGGCCAAGGACTACCATAAGAAACGCAGCCGCGAGGTCGCCGGCGACGTCGTGGAGAGGACCCGGCAACTCGTCGAGCAGGCGGACGGCGACATGATCGTGGCCGCCATCGAAGGCGCCGACGCCGGGTCGCTGCGCACGGCGATGGACGTGATCAAGAAAAAGAAGCCCGAGGCGCCCATGCTGCTGGCCGCGGTGACCGGTGACAAGTTGGCGTTCCTCGCGGCCGTACCCAAGCCGCTGATCGATCGAGGCCTCAAGGCGGGTGACTGGGTACGCGAAGTTGCCAAGGCGGCGGGCGGCGGCGGCGGCGGCCGACCGGACATGGCGCAGGCCGGCGGTAAAGACGTGGCCAAACTCGACGAGGCGCTCAGGGTCGCCAGGGCATTTGCGGATGATAAACTGAAAAATCCGGATTAGCGTGAGTTAAACACGCCACGACCTGCGCATCTTGCCGATCAGGATGAGCCAGATTTGCAGCGCGCGTGTTGCATTGGTCGGGTTGTCGTTAAACCCCCTCATCAAAGGATCCTTGGTTGGGTGGTCGTGGTCAACTGGCCAACTGGTCAACTGCCCACTTGCACGATTCAAGGAATTGGTTCAAATGCGCAGAATCCGTCAGTGACTCGTAGGGACTGCGGGGTCCGTTTGGTTTGTCACTAAGATGAATGCCGCTGATCCGATCCAACTGTGACCGGAAGTCTTTGCGATGGCCCTCATCTTCAAATCTTTTTAGAAACACCACGACCCAGCCAGATGCACTAATGCGTAACAGGTTTTTGATTTCGCCCTTGACGTGAATTCGTCCAAAGAAGGTCGCCTTTTGCCCTCTTCCCCATTTGACCCCAGTCGCATGATCTTCGAACCACGCCGCGATCTTGGCGGCAACATCAGCAACCGCATCACCGCTTAACGCCCGCGTGGATTCCATGAAGCTGTCACGGTCCCACTTCCGCGGCAGGCTGTGGTCTGAGTCCTTCTTCCAAAAAGTACCGTCTTTTATGGCTTTTAGAAACTCCACCACAGTTTTTATCACCTCTCGATCCGCAGTAAAACCACGCAATACTTTCTTACGTCCCGGTTCTAGCACTGGATCTTCTTTTGCAGTCATGATCATTGGTGGAAGTGTTTTTGTAAAATGAAACTTTGCATCACCTAAAAATACGATGTACACACCTCGATAGATAAACTTCTGTTCCTTATCTATTGTCACCCTTATGCCATCTACCGTCATTTTTAACAACGGCTCAGGATAACTACTAGTACTGTCCCAAACTACATCTTCTACTAACATTCAAAACTCACTTATTCTTGAACAGTTCTTAGCCCAATCAAACTTCAATCCATCTAACATAGCAATAAATTCTTGCTCCTTATCCCCAAGAAACAACGACGAACTATACTGAAGCCGTGATTGCTGCCGTCGATATACTCCCCGACGATATTGCCGCCGTACTTCCTTGACCAGATTCGTTTCAGTGGGCACGGCCGCGCATGCAACTGAATGATAGGCAATTTGATTCCAGGTGGGCCTGCGTCGGGCCCCCGGGGGAGGGGGGGGGTTAAACAGAGAACTAGGCTTCCCAACTCACTTTGTCACACTTGGGACATTTATAGCTGCGGTTTACAATTCGTTTCGCGATAAGAAGAACGGAGTTCCTTTTACGAAGGGGTCTAGGCTTCCGGAAGTACTCGTGGAAGACTTTAGAAAGGCGAAGAG
>CAUYYV010000049.1:0-14248 GCA_963577075.1 Phycisphaerae bacterium | reverse complement strand
CCATGACGTGGCACCAGTAGCAGGTCGAGTATCCCACGCTCAGAAAAATTGGTTTCCCGCTTTCGCGAGCAAGATCAAATGCTTTGGGGCCCCACGGGTGCCAGTCGACGGGGTTGTGCGCGTGTTGCAGCAGATAGGGGCTGGTTTCTTTGGCCAGGGCGTTGGTGTATTTCCATGATCCGTCGGCGTTTTTCAGTTCGGCCTCCTGGACATGTGACGCGGCGGTTTGGGCCATGGATTGTTCTCCGTCGTTGGCATGGATCACGGAGATTACCGCGACAACGGCCAGCAGCACACTTGTGGCGTAGACGATCGGCTGTTTCATGATCATCAGAGCCTTCACGGGGGTTAATGGTAGTCTGGGAACTTCGCGGAGACAAAAACACCGCCGGCGGAGAGTTGATAATTGCCTTGCGCGTTCCAACGGCTACGCTGTAGGAGGTAGTGGTCGATCTGCACGGGAAGAAAAGATGAGCGGACCGCGATTTACCGTGATCCAGATCTCGGACCTGCATCTTAACCCCAATGATCAGGATCAATGCGCGCGCTTGGCGTGGGAGCGGCGTGTTGTGGACAATGCCGGGGCGGACCTGATCGTCATAAGCGGCGACGTTTCGGCTGACGGATTCTCCAACAACGGTATGTTTGCCAAGGTCAGGGCGGAACTCGGCCGATTCAATGCCCCTGTACACGTCATCCCGGGCAACCACGATGTCGGCGATAAGCCCGGCGAGCAGAACGAGTTGAAGCCCGAGTACTTGGCCCAGTGGAATGCCGCGTTCGACACCGATCGGTTCTGCGTGCAACGCGACGGGTGGACCCTGGTCGGCATCAACACCCAAGTACTCGGGTCGGGGATGGCCGCGGAGGTCGAGCAATACGACTGGTTCGATCGTACGATCGGGGACGCGGAGCAGCGGGGCGACCAGATCGCCGTGTTTATGCACGCGGTGCCGTATCTGTTCGATCCCGATGAGGTGCTCGATGGTCCGAGCCAGTACTGGGGCTTCACGCCCGCTGCACGGCGTGAACTGCTGATGAGGCTCGACCGGCCGGGCGTCAAGCTGATCGCCAACGGTCACCTGCACTGGCACGCGATGTTCCGTCGCGGCGGCGCCTGCCACGTTTGGTGCCCATCGACGAGTTTTATCGTCGATGACGCTATCTTCCCGCGTGGCGGAGCGGTGGTGGGTTTCATGCGCTATCGATTCGGGCCTGACGGCGTGGCGGTCGAGCTTGTCAGGTTCGACCTGCCGGCCGAGACGATCCTGTTTTGTCGGCACATGGTCGATCCGCCGGGACGCGACCCTGTCACCATGGCCGAGCTGGTCATTGACTTTGCTGCCGCGTCGTCGCACGACGGGCGGCTGCTTCCCGGCGTGGTTGAAAGGCTGGCGCAATTGGCCAAGCGCATCCGCATCACTGTTGTGACGACCGAGGCGTGCAACCAGGCTCGACAACAGCTTGCCGACCTGCCCGTCGAGGTGCAGAATATCGCGGCCGGTTCGGACAGGCGCGCTTACGTCACAAAGATCGGTGCAGGGCTGGTTGTCGCCGTCAGCAGTGTCTGCGATGACACGTTGATGCTCGAGGCGGCAGCGATCGGGATCGCCGTCGTTGATGGGCAGGCCGCCGCGGACGAACTGGCCGCCGCCGCCGACGTCGTCTGTCGTGACATCGATGAAGCGATCGATCTCGTCGGCGACCCTCAATGCCTAAAGGTCGCGCTTTGTGCCTGATTCGTGTTCAACAGGCCAAGCGTCAGATGAAGGTTGACCACATGGCAACGACCATTCTGCTGATTCGCCACGGTGAAACGGCATGGAATCGCGGCAAGGTCTTTCGCGGCACGCACGACGTGCCCCTCAACGACAACGGCCGAGAGCAGGCGCGCCTGGCGGGCGAAGCATTGCGCTCACGCACGATCGACGCTGCCTATACCAGCGCCTTGTCGCGCGCCGCCGAGACGGCGCAGATCGTGCTGGCGGCGCACGGCGTCACCGCCGCAGTTGACCCGGGGCTGCTCGATTTTAATTATGGCGACTGGACGGGCAAGGAAGACGCCCGGGTCGCCCGCGATTGGCCTGCCGAGCACGCTGCGTGGGCCAGTCAGCCGCACTCGCTGCGTGTGCCCGGCGGCGACACGCTTGAAGAAGTCTTCGACCGAGCCTTTGGAGCGATGGAAAAAATCGCCGTTGAACACGCGGGCCAGACCGTGGCATTGTTCGCCCATCGCGTGGTCAACAAGTTGCTGGTGCTCGGGGCCCTGGGGATGGAGCTTGACCGATTCCCGTTTATCATCCAGGGCAATTGCTGCGTCAACGAGTTTGAGCGGATTGACCGGGGCTACATCATCAATTGTGTCAACGACACCGCCCACATCCGAAACGCCGCTGCGGACCTGCTGGATGCGGATTTTTAGATTGATCGATTAGTTGAGCAGCATGATCACAGCACGGTGGCAAAAGCCGAGCTTGGAAAAACACCGGGACTGCCAGTCTAATTCAGTGCATGTCCCCAAATCCGAATTTCTCTCAGATCGAAGACCATCTTCAGGGCCTGAAACCTGGTCCACCGGCCTTTGCTCTGCAATTTCAATCGGACGAAACGGCCCGGTGTGGAAAACAGTTTGGTTTGGCAGAACTCGTCGGTCTTTGGCTTGTCCCCGGGCATGATGCGGCTGACCGGCCGGAAGGCCTGGTGGTCGTTACTGACGGTCACGTCGATGTAGAACGGCAGGTTGGCGCGTCGACCGAACGACGCTTCAATCTGGGTGATCTCGTAAAGCCCGTGTAGATCCACGGTGATGACCCACGTTCTCTCCTTGCTGACCAGTCCCACGCCGTCGCTTCCTTCGATCGGCCTGCCGCCGTCGAAGAGCGTTCGGTCCTCGTGGGCATTGGGTTGAAGATCGAATCGGGCCGTGGCGCCGGTATTCCTCCGCTGCGCTTCGGGCAGGTCTGTGTTGTTGGTTAGACAGAGACCGCGGCCGTCTGCCGGCCGGGGCAGATCCGGTTCGACGAACTCGGCCAGGTTGCGGTAGAGCGGGGCCATCAAGACCAGCTTGCGGTGGTGCATGCCGAAGCCACCCTTCGAGTCCTCATAGAAGTCCGGGTAGTCGCGTTGCAGTTCTTCATAGGCCCGTACGCCAGCGGCGGAAAGTTCGGCGGCGGCTTTCCAGTCGCGTCGTTTTTCCGCCTTGGCCATGCCCGCCTTGGTGGAGAGCATGATCTCACCCAACTGCACGATGCGCAGGCAGTGCGATTCGGGCGTATCCAGCCGGTCGGCCAGCAGGGCGGCCGCCCGGGTGAACATGGCTTGGCGTTGTTTCCAGGATGGCCCGTCCACCGGGCCTTTCTCGACACCATAGAAATACTCTTTCATGATCGGGCCGGCCTTCGGCCCGAACACGCCGGCGCAGTATTCGTCGACGAGTCGATCTGAGTTGGCGTTCCAGTTCCAGCCCAGGCGATATTCCATCCAGTAATTCAATGAGCTGTAGACCATTGCCGGGCGCCGCTCGAACAGAATGCCCTTCAGGCCCCTGCGCCGGTAATAGGCGAACCGCCGGGCCGTCTTCACGGGCCGGGCCAGGTTTCCCATTGAATAGCTGTACATGTACACCTTGTCCGACAGGCTCGTCCAACCGCGGACGATCTCGTCGAAAGCTTCCGAGTGCTCCGCAAGCCCCAGTGGGGTCAGCACCGGAACGAAGTTTGGGCTCACCTTCAGCTTCTTGGGCGGCGTCATATGATTTACATACGCCAGGGCCGAACAGTGCGCGCCGGGATGCTTCTCGGCAACGGCGTCGGAGACCTCGTTCCAGAAGTCGACGAGCAGGTCGGTCATCGAAATTTGGTGCAGGGCCGAGCAGTCCGCGCAGGGGCAGGCTGCGAAATTGCCGTCGGGGGGCGAGATCGAGTAGGCGTACAGGCTGTTGCCCGCCCGGTCGAAGGTCTTGGTTGCGATTCAATGAAGCGTTTGCGCAGCAGGGGCCTGGTGATGCAGACTCCACGCTTTCCATCGCGGTTGAAGAACCAGTCCGGATGCTCGCGGCGCAACGTGGCTTGGTCCACCAAGGCGCCGCCGCGCTTGAAAAACTTGTGGACCATTTCAATGTTCCGGCCACCGTCCCTGTTTCGGGCCGGCCACACCCCTTCGCTGTTGAATCCATGGTTGAAGGCCATGCGCAGGTCCATGGTCGGGGCGTCGACAAGATCAAGTTTGCCGATCCTCAGATCGGAGATCCGCCGGAAGCGTAGACCGTACTGACCGGGAAGGAACCAGCGCACACCGAGGTGTTCGAGAAATGCATAGGCGGCGTGCCGGGTGGGCAGGCCGGCCGCGTCGCCTTGGACATTGCCGCGCAGAACGATGACCTTCCCGGCGCGTTTGACGCGAAAGGCCTCGCGGTGTTCGAGCCCGGGCCATTGTCCGTCGTTGGCAAGCTTTGCCGCCAGCCTGGTCCGCCCCACGGAGAGCACGGGACCGGCCGGCGCCTTCTCCTTGCTTTCTCCGACGATTGGAAACTCTGCGCCGGTGATCTTCTTCAGGTGCAGTGCCAATTCCTCGGCGGCCTGCCGCTCGTGGTAATCGGGTGAGGCCGGCAGCAGGATAATCGCCTGCGCCTTGTCGCCTTTGGCAAGTTGTAGATCTGCGGTGTGGGAAAGGCCACAAAGCGAGAGAATCGAGAGGAATAGTAATGAACTAATTGATTTATACGACATTTTCTCAATGACCCTTGCCCGGGTTCGACTGCCGGGCCTCCATGTCACCAGTATAACTGCCCCCAAAATGCAACTGCAATCAGTTGTTTCTTGGTAAAATCGCCGTGAAAGGCTGGTATTTATGGCGGTACGAACGTGCCCCAGGCGACTGGGTACAACTGCGGAAGCTGCGTGATTGACGGCATGACATTGGGCGGCCGGTTTGACAACGATGAATGCTGGGCCAGATGGTGACGGTGGGTTAAGGTTCATTAGTAGGACAGCGCTACAAAAGCTCAAGCCAGATGCGTGGTTCATCCGCTTGCCCGGGGCGATTCCGCCCACTCAACAGCCATGGCCGAGGGCATGGCTGTTGATGGAATACCGCCGCTCCCGGCAGGGTCCGGTGTCGGGAACCGGATGGACTTGGGCCATGAGTTTTCTCACGCCGATCAGGCGGCGCTCCGATAAAACAGTATGCAGCGACGACCGGTACCCCTGTTGATGGTGGTGAGTATGATCGCGCTTGCCGGGTGCGGCGGTGAGGACACCGATGTTGACAACAGCCCCGACGCCCAACTGGCTCAGGCCCAGGATGCCTATCACCAGGATCAATTCGGGCTGGCACTCGAGCGTGTGGATCGGATCATCGAGCAGCATGACGATTTCACGGCCGGCTATCTGTTCAAGGCCAGGGTTCACCACCAGCTCGACTCGGCCGACCAGGCGCTCGAGGCGGTGGACCGCGCCATCGAACTGGACGCGGAGTCGTCCGACGCACATCTCGATCGGGCGATCTACCTGCGATCACTCGACCGGCCCGACCGGGCTGAGGCCTCGCTTGCTGCCGCCGAGGCGCTGGCGTTGGCCCGTGTCGAGCGTGGGCCGTTTGATATCGATGCGAAGCTGTGCCTTGCCATGATCGCCCACCTGCGCGGCTACGTGCGCTCGGCGTTGGACCAGGTCAACGTCATCCTGGCCGATCGCCCCCGATCGAACAAGGCTCGGGCCCTTAAGGCAATGCTCGAGCAGGAAATGGACATTGCTTCGGCGGGGTCAGGTCCGTAGCCGAGGGCTACGCTGCCACTCGACCACGGTGATCTGCTGGGGTATTCTTTGACGCATGGCGATGACATTGGCAGAATTGGCCGACCTGGTGGGCGCGTCGTTGCGCGGAGATGGCGAGCATCAGGTTTCCGGCTGCGCTGGCCTGGATGAGGCCGGCCCTGAAGACGTAAGTTTTTTATCAAACCACAAATACATCAAAAAACTGGCCACCACGCAGGCTGGCGCGGTCGTCATCTCCCCCGAGGGCGAGTCCCATGCGGGTGGGCAAAATCTGCTGGTCAGCGAGGACCCTTATTTCGCTTTTCGTGAGGCCGTGGTGGCGTTACACGGCTACCGCGAGCAACCGGGGCCGGGCATCAGTGACCGGGCGGTGGTGGACCCGACCGCTCAACTGGGTGAAGGCTGTTGCATTCAGCCGTTTGCGGTGGTCGAAGCCGGTGCCCGGATCGGGCGCAGGTGCGTGCTCTACCCGCACACGTACGTCGGCCCCGAGGCGGTGATTGGTGATGACTGCCTGCTGTTTGCCAGCGTGACGGTGTACGACCGGTGCGTGTTGGGCAATCGGGTCACGATTCACGCCGGCTCCGTCATCGGGCAGGATGGTTTCGGCTACGCCACGCACGGTGGCATGCACCAGAAAATTCCCCAGATTGGCAACGTGGTGATCGAGGACGACGTCGAGATCGGAGCCAACTGTGCGATTGATCGTGCGACTGTCGGGTCGACGCGGATCGGCCAGGGCTCGAAGTTCAGCGATCTGGTGACGATCGGCCATGGCGCCAACATAGGGCCGCACAATCTGCTGGTCGCGCAGGTCGGCGTGGCCGGTTCGGTGCAGACCGGCAAGTACGTGGCCATGGGTGGGCAGGCCGGTGTCGCGGGGCATCTTAAGATCGGCGACATGGCGCAACTGGCGGCCCAGAGCGGCGTCATGGCCGACGTGCCCGACAAGGCCCTGTTCGGTGGGATGCCCGCCATACCGCTCATGCAAGCCAAGCGAAACGTGTTGATCATGGCCAAGTTGCCTAGACTGCTGCAACAGGTCAAGCAGATGCAGAAACAGATCGAAACGCTGCGGGCGCGCCTAGATGATTGTGATACCGGCGAAAGCAGCGATTGAAATTTTTCGCGCCGATCACGGCTGGGATGCGCCGCGCGTGTTGCACTGAGCATGCTGATTATTCGGGCAGGGACGCCGATGTCGAACTTACCGCCACCATTGCTGTCTTCACGGCTTTCACCGCAGCGGGGCCTTGCCGTCGAGTCGGCGCGCAACGATGGTGGTGGCGAACCGCTTCGCCTGTGCGTGCTTGGGTCAGGATCGGGCGGCAACAGCGCCGTGGTCAGCGTCAATGGTGCCGCGATGTTGATCGACGCCGGTTTGGGGCCCCGCACAATCGCCCCACGGCTCGCGGATCGGGGAACTCGGGTCGAGCAAATCCGCGCCATCTGCCTGACGCACCTGGATCAGGATCATTTTCGGCCAACGTGGATCGCGACGTTGCTGCGCTTGCGCTTGGCGGTGTTTGTGCATCGCTGGCACGTAGATGATCTGGCAAGGCTTCCCGGTGGGTCGCGGCTGGCGCAGGCGGGGTTGGTCAACGTGTTCGAGGACGATCCCTTCGAGCCGGTGGCCGGTGTGTCGGTTCACCCGGTGAGACTGGCGCACGACACGAAGGGCACCTACGGGTTTCGTATCGATTCGGCCGGCGGCAGTCTCGGTTACGCAACCGACCTCGGCCACGCGTCGCGACGACTGATCGAACACTTCGTTGGCGTCAACCTGTTGGCGATCGAGAGCAACTACGATCCGCCCATGCAACTGCAAAGCGGTCGGCCGTTGTTTCTCAAGCGGCGGATCATGGGCAAGGCAGGGCACCTTTCAAATGGGCAGGCGTTCGATGCGGTGCGACGCATCGCCGACGCCAGCGCGTCAGGCGATCCGCAGCACATCGTGCTGCTGCACCGCTCCGCGCAGTGCAACCATCGCCAACTCGTGCAAGAGATGTTCAATCAGGATGCCGGCATTGCCGGTCGGCTCACCCTTGCCGAGCAACGCCATAGCACGCCCTGGTTGGCCGTCGCGCCGCCCGTCACACGGCACGAGCAGATGCGCCTCGGGTTCTGACGCAGGCGCAACCGCTGTCCATGCCTCGCAACGATAATATTAATTAGCTGGCGGCGGTGGGTTTGGGTGCGTTTTTCGCAGCGGCTTTCTCGGCGGCCTTCCGGCCCTTTTCCTCGAGTTCGGCGATCTCGTCGAGCCAGTGTTGCAGCGTGGCCGCCGCGTTGGGCAGAAATTCGTCGGCCGGCGCCAGGCCAGCCAGCCACAACCGGTCCCATTCGACCGTGGCGTACCCGTCGAACCCGATGCCGAGCAATCGCTTGATAAACGTCTGCACCTGACAATCACCCTCACCCAGCGGCAGCCAGCCGACTCCCTCGCCGAGCTTTGTGTCCTTGACCTTGGCCAGCCGGATGCGACTGTTGAGGTTGGGCACGCTCACGGCAGGCGGCTCACCGGCGGCGGCGGCGTTGGCCACGTTCCAGCACATGCCCAGCATCGGATGATCCAGAAGGTTGAGCAGCCACCACCATTCCTTGGCCTGGTTGAAGCTGCCCGCGTTTTCGAACAGCAGTTGCACACCCAGCTGGCCTGCCTTGTCCGCCAGCGGGGCGGCGCGGTGGGCGATGCGTTGGATGACGCTGCGGTGGTCATGGCCCGGGTCGACGTTGTGGCCGAAGATGCGAACGTGCTGGCAGCCCAGTGCGGCGGCCAGTTCGAGATCGTGGTTCAACCGGACGGACGCCTCGTACGCCGGCGCCTCGGCGAAGTGGTGCAGCGACACGGACGTGCTGAGGCAAACCGGCTCAATCTTCGCCCGCTCGAACAACGACGCCGTCTTGGCCGCGTTGGACAGTGCCGGGTCACAGGCCAGCCCGGACCCGCCCAGCCCGAGCGTGCGCAGTTCGACGCCCTGGTAGCCCAATTCGCCCGCCTTGTCGACCACTTGGCCAAGCGTCCAGTCAGGGCAGGCAACGGTGCTGAATGCCAGCTTGATTGCCATGATGATTCCTTGATCGGTTGACGGCGGATCAGATCGCCAGCGGTCTCAATTATGCCGCCCCGGGTGCTGTTGTCACCTGCCATATCAAGATCCGAGATGTCGGCGAGTTTACTCGATTCATCGTGCCCAGGCACAACCGGCTGACTTCCAGTCCCGTGCGGCCGAGATTGACGTATTGCATGATATGTCTCGATCCGGATTGTTCGGTTACTTCGGTTGCTTGCGGAACGTCACGTTTGTGCGCAGATCGAACTGTTCGCCCGCCTGCACCAGACGGGTCTGGCCGTCGATCTCGACGACCTGGAGGGGCACGTCCGGCTTGAGATTGAATAGATCTCGAATTGTCTGGGCATTAATTTGTGCATGGCGCCACTTCAATTCGGCGTCATCGAGCTTGATCGCAAACGCTTCGACGCCGGCGGATTTTGCCCGCAGTTTGGCCATCACCTGTCGGGCCTGGTTCCACATCTTTCGCTCAGAGGCGATGCGGGCGTTGATTGCCGCATCCCGCGTCTTGGTGGCGGCGTGTTGCAGATGTGCGGTCGCCTCATCCTCAATTTGCGGCGAGTAGATCAGTTCCGGGCTGGGCAGGTGCCAGTTGCCTCCCGCTTTGTTCGTCTCGAGCATGGCTTTTTCGAGGATGCGGTAGAAGCCGAACATGTCTTTTGCAGCCGGGCCGTAGAGTTTCGTACACGCCTCGCGCATGACGTCGTCAGCGTGCAGGCTCGTATCCCACGTGCCACGCGCAGCCATGTAATAAAGGGGCCAGCGGATTGGAAATCCACTGCCGTTTTCGTATTGCGTCTCGTAGGTAATGTACTTGATGCCTCGCTGCTGCCAATAGCGCAGGTTGCGAAGCGCCGTTTCGCCCGAGTACCAGGGCACGCTACGCCAGTTGGGGTTGCTGCACCCGGGTATCCACCACTCGTACAGGGCCGACAATGAGCCGGTCTTTTGCCAACCCGCCATATTTCGCTGCTCGCGCAGATTGTTGCGCCCACGCGCGGCGTGCTCGGGGGGCACGGGCATGTCCAGTGGATGGGCGTGATCGCCTTCGTTGACCATCATGACGATCAGTTCCGGCGGGCCCGTGACCATCGGGCGCGGTGGGCTGTGCGCCACCCAGTATGCCAGGAACATCAGCTTGAACCGTCCTTCGTGCGTTTTGCGAAGCCCATCGGCGATGTGGCCGGCGAACTTGACCAACCGAGAACTGACGTTGCCCGCTTCCCGGCAGCGATCGCACTGGCAGAACTGGTCGGTATCGTTCGGCGAGATCGTCAGGCGGGTCACCTTCCGCTTGGAGGCATCGATTTGTTTTCGTAACACCTTGACGATGTGCTGCTGCACGTCGGGGTGGGTCAGGCAGGGCTGCGCTCGGCCAGGGCCGAACCAGTCGGGGTGTTTTTCCGCAAGTTCGTGTGGGGGCACGAGTCGCTCGAGGTTGTGGCTGGCGGGCACGTTGATGCCTCCCAACCGCCAGGCGTGGTGCATCAGATCGTCCTTGACCATCCAGATTTGGCGCATCTGATAATTCGGCCGTTCGTCAACGGCCAGTTCGGATGCGATGAGCATGTCGGACTTGGGGATCACGTGCCAGATCGGGTCAGGTCCGAACCATCCGCAACCGAGCCGTTGCAACAGGTCGAATGCGGCGTAACTGCTCCCCCACAGCCATTGATCATCGTTGCCGACCAAGGCGATGTAATCGTTCGTGACACGGATGATGTAGTGATCGGCCTGCTCGAA
Organism: Phycisphaerae bacterium; assembly: GCA_963577075.1. Lineage (GTDB taxonomy): Bacteria > Planctomycetota > Phycisphaerae > Phycisphaerales > Phycisphaeraceae > CAUYYV01. The sequence goes on along the minus strand of CAUYYV010000049.1, from coordinate 3,657 downwards.
ATCCTGCGCTACATTGATGCCCCTTTGTTTGACCAAGTCCGATTGGCCGATGAAAATCGGTGGTGTCTGCCCGTCGTACTCGCCGGCCGTCTTGATCGCCAGGTTCGCGCCGGTCATCTGGGCCACGATGCGTTGAAAGCGCTTGGCCGCGTCACGAACCGTCGGGCCGGGCTTGTTCGGCGTGACGATCGCGGCCTGGGGTTCGCCGTTGGAAACGAGCGTGAAGTCGGCCGCCACGCGGCAAGGCCAGGCCGCGATCACCATGATGGCGATGACCACGGGCCGTGCCGTGAACGCGCTGCGGAAATGCTGCATGGATGACCCCCAGTGCGTGGTGTTGGCAGGGCGGTATTTACGCTGCGCCCGCGGCTTTCGGCTTGCCTTCGGCCGTAAGCCCTAGTTGCACGAGCGGTCCGTGCGGTTTGGCCTGTTCTTGTTCCAGTTGGCGCAACGCCGCGGGATTGGCGTACCGATTGAAGACGATGGCCTTGATCGTGCCCCACATGCCGCCGAATGAGTTGAACGTGTGGTTGACAGCGCTGGGCTCGTAGCCGCAGTGGACCATGCACTGCTGGCAGGCGGGATTGCCCGACGCGCGGCCGTAATTGTCCCACTGCGTGTCTTCGATCAACTCGTCAAAAGTGTCGTAGTAACCGTCTTGCAGCAGGTAGCAGGGCTTTTGCCAGCCGAAAAGGTTGTACGTCGGGTTGCCCCAGGGCGTACACTCGTAATCGCGGCGGCCCATCAGAAACTCAAGGTACAGCGGTGACTGGTTGAACCGCCATCGGCGGCTGCGATTCGAGAAGGTCATCTCGAAGAGGCGGTTGGTTTTCTCCCGCTCACGCAAGAATGACTGCTGATCCGGCGCCTTGGGGTAGGCATAGCCGGGCGAGACGGTCATACCCTCGACGCCGAGGTCCATCATTTCATCGAAGAAGGCACGCACCGAGGTGGGGTCGAACCCGTCGAACAGCGTCGTGTTCGTCGTGACGCGAAAGCCGCGATCCACGGCCTGGCGGATCGCATCTGTCGCGATGTCGAACACGCCCTCGCGACAGACGGCAAAATCATGGTGCTCTTGCTGCCCGTCCATGTGGACGCTGAAGGTGAGGTACTTGCTCGGCGAAAATTGGTCAATCTTGTCGCGAAGCAGGATCGCGTTGGTGCACAGGTAGACGTACTTTTTGCGTGCGACCAGTCCGGCGATAATCTGGCCGATCTGCGGGTGCATCAGCGGCTCGCCCCCCGGTACTGACACCATCGGGGCGCCGCACTCATCGACCGCCTTGAAGCACTGCTGGGGTGTCAACTGCTGCTTGAGCACGTGGGCCGGATACTGAATCTTGCCGCACCCGGCACAGGCGAGATTGCAGCGAAACAACGGCTCAAGCATGAGCACCAGCGGATATCGCTTGCGGCCCCGTAGTTTCTGACGAAACACGTAAGACGCTACGGTCCACATCTGCGACAGCGGTACGCCCATGTGCAATGATCCGTTGACTGGCGGGTGCCTCGGGGCCGGTTGATTTCGAGCAAGATAATACTCGTTTTTGCCGCAGAATCAATCGAAGCGGTCATTGTCCTCGGCGGCGCTTTTTGCGCTGGGCGGTCAATGCTATCGTTCGTTGTTTGACCACGTGTTTATAAAACGAGGTCCGGTCAGGGTGGGGGTACGTCTCGAGCAATTCGTCGAACGTATCGCTCGCGTCGGTCCAGCGCTTGCTGAGCAGTTGGGCGTGCCCCCGTTTGTAGAGGCGGGTGACGCGGTCGATCAGGTCTGCCTTCACGTCGGCAAAGTGCAGTACGTCGTCGGCATTTTCGAAGTGGTCGCTGCCTGACAGCGCCAGCGCCCAGCGATACGCGATGTATGCGTCATACAGATTGCGCCTGGCAACATCGCGGCTTTCATATTTCTGCCTCGCTTCTTCAAGCAGGTATTGGGCGTTCTTCTGCGTGTTGGGCGGCAGGTCACGCGTCAGGTGGTCTTCGATCTGTACGCGTGTCCACTCATCTTCCGACTTGACCGATGTTTCATTGCCGTCGCTTTTTAAGTTGAAGAGCATCATGATCGCCAGCACGATCCCGATATAGATGGCCAGGATCGTCCATAATCGTGCCCGGCTTGAGAGCCACGCCTTGGTGGGCTTGGGCGTGACAGCGGCTTCATCGCCAGGGGGGCCGAGTTGCACGCGGAAAATCACCCGATCGCCGACGCTGACGACGTCGCCGTTGGCCAGCGTTTTGGGTTTGCTGGTCACCCGGCGACGGTTTACACGTGTGCCGCCTGGGCTGAGATTGTGAAGCTTCCACTTGCCGCCCTCGAAGCGGATTTCGCCGTGGTGGCGCGAGATGAATTCAAGCGGCACGGTGTACTGACAGTCGTCTGCGCGGCCGAAGGCGATCACCGTGCCCTCGAACGTCGTTGCCCGCCCCTTGGTCGGGCCAACCATCGCTTGCAAATGGATCTGCTGCATCAAAGGCCGTTGCCTGAGCACGTCGTGCGTTTCACGCGGCATTGTATCCGAACTTACATGCCGAACCCAAGCTCGCCACGATACCAACTGATTGCGATCGGGCCGAACAAGATGATGATAGCGGCGATGAGCATGAGCATGGTGGGTACAAGTATTCTCAGGCCCGCCGAGGCGGCCAGTTTTTCGGCGTGGATCGAGCGGTGCAGGCGCAGCATGCCCGCCTGCGCCGACAGAATGGCGGAAAGGGGGGTGCCCAGTTGCTCAGCCTGATTGACCGCGCCGACGATCGAGCGCAGCGACTCGATCGGGACCCGACCGGCCATGTTCGCCAGCGCCGTCGCACGCTTGGCGCCGAAATCGATCTCCGCCTGAACAATCCGCAATTCCTGGTTGAAATCGTCGTCGGGTTCGTCACGGACGGTTGTTTCGATCGCCTCGGTGAACGTGCTGCCAGCGCCCATCATCAACGCGATCAGGTCGAGTGTGTACGGCAGTTTCTTGCTGATCCGCTGGAGGCGGGCCCTGGCGGTCGATCGCAGGTGCCAGTACGGGGCGACCAGGCCCGCCATGGCCATCGCCAATGTGAGCATCGGCATCAGCCGGGCGGTCAGCGCCATGCCGATCATGGCCGTGAGCAACGCGGCCGCGGCGCTGCTGACCAGGCAGATCGCCAGGTATTCATCCACGTCGTAACCGTTGGGGTTGTCCGAGGCGTCGAGGTTCTGCTTGACACCCGGTCGGATCGCGGGAAAGTCGAATCGACGGGCTATTGCCAGGGCCAGTGAATACAGCGGTGCGGTGACAGGATTGACGAACAACTCGCCACGCTGATCGACGCCCAACGCGCTGGCAAATCGGCGATGCACCGGCACCTCGGGCGACACGGGATATCGAAACAGCGACCAGATCAGCATGAACACGGCAGCGAAGACGACAAGTGATGTCAGGATTTGCAGGGGGTCGAGGGTCATGGGTGTTTTTCAGGTTCACTCTCCACGGGAGACGCCTTCGGTGTCATCCGTGGGCCTTGGGGGTTTTGTCCCTTTTTCTTTCAGATGTCCACGTTCATGATTTTTCGGATCCACATGTAAGCGCTGACGATCAGGGCGGCGGCGGTGAGCAACAGGATGCGGCCGACCGGATCGACAAACATAAACGATACGCCCTCGGGATTGATCATGGA
>CAUYYV010000048.1:0-14491 GCA_963577075.1 Phycisphaerae bacterium | reverse complement strand
TGTTGGTCGGCCTTGTCGGCCAGTTCGCGGTCAACGGGATCGGCCAGCCCCGCACGGATCTGCCCGGCCAGCCGGCCTCGATTGATCGCCGCCATCGTCATCGCCAGGTCCGCGTCCTGCGCCACGATACGCCGATCGACGCCTGCCAGGTAACCCGCGCCCCAATGCACCGCCGAATATTCGGACTCGGACGACGCCTCCGCAAGCAACGCCGGCGGCTTCATCCCACTGAGCAACCCCTTGGCGAACCGCCCTTCCTTACCGAAGGTTCCTTCATACAATTCGTACCCGTAGCTGCGGTAATGCGGGTAGTTGTTCAAGCGTACGAAAAACCGTTGACCCGATCTGACAAAGAACGTGGCGCCGTGCTCCCAATCGTGTGTTTGTGAATACTCACCGAGCGGGCCGCCGAAATCAGCATCCAACAATTGAAGCGTCACGGGTTGATCGTGCGGCCCGAGCAACTGATAGACATCGACCGGCGCCATCCGGGACATCAACACCGTGATACGCGTTTGCAAATGCGCGAAATGGCGTTGTCCGTGATAGGCGTCGTTCATGTTCAGGTGCTTCTGCCCCTCGGGCCCCATGTTCCGCGCACCGGTCAGTTCGCCGGTCTCCTCATCAATGCTGTAGACATCGACGAACTGCTCGCCCGCGGTGGCGGGAAATCGAAACACGCCGTTGCGCGTCTTCTGGATGTGTACCAGCCGACCTATTGAATCGCGCAACACGACGATCGCGTTTTGCACCCGGCGGTCAGGGAGGATGGCATTCGAGCCGTCGGCGGTCACGACTTCGCCGCCCAGATCGGACATGTGGTCACGCCTCGTCCAAGGCGAAGCATCGGCGCCGAGAATCGGGATGCCTCCGGACTTGCCCGCGGCCGCCTGGGCAAAAAACGCGGTCATCAATTGAGTCTGCGCTGCCAAATCCGGGTAGTTCACCTGGGTGTCCAGCGGGCACTGGTAACCCGGCGGTTGATGCACGCCGACCATCAGGAACATCGGGCGCGAAGCGATCCAGTAGCTGTACATCTGGTGCCACAGGATCGCCTTGTGATCCTTCTCCGCGGGGAACATGAACATGCCCTGTGAGCTGCCGGCATTGATCATGAACCGCCCGGGCGGTGGGCGATCAGTGGTTTCGTTTGCCGGCACGTCTCCCTGGTCGCACCAGTCGAGCCATCGGTTGACCAGCGTGTCACGCACACGCTCAAGCGTCCGGCCGAGCGTGAAGTAATCCTGATAACGAATGGTCCTGCCGTGCGTCGACGGCGCCAAGTGGAAGATATAGAACCGCTTCAGCGGTGCAAACAGGCGTGCGACCTCGACGGCGCTTTGTTCGTATGTCAGTTCGTTGCGGGCAAACCGCTGCGCGTCAGCCAGCGCCGGTTTGAAGCTGTTACGAATGCCTGATGCTTCGAGCACGTCGGGAAAGAACCGCTTGAGCAACTGTCCGCCCGTCCCCGCAGCCGATCTCGCCCGGCGCAGCACGTGTGACGCGGCGAGTTGTTCGTCCATCGCCCGGCCACTGTCGGGCCGGCCCGCCTGAACCCACGCCATTTTCTTCGCCGTATATCGTTGATTCATCAACGCAACGTGACGATCGACCAGCGCCTCGACCACGTCGTCGAACGCCTGCCGGGCCTGCTCACCATACCGCTGCCACACCGCGTCCTCGTCGGCGGCCTCCAGTTTCCAGTAGTTTGTTTGCGCCGATGCTGCGACGGCGCCGCTCATGGCATCGTCTGCCCGCTGCGCTTCGGCCAGTCGCCGCTCGAGCAACGAGAAGTTTTCCTCGAAACGATCGGCCACGCCCAACACGTCGAGCATACGCCTTGATCCTTCGATGCCCATCTGACCGCCGGATGCCGCAACGAATATGACCTTGCGCGCCACCCCGTCGCGTTGTGCGGCAAGCGCCCTGGCCGACTCCAGCAGCGCGGTTGCCGAGCACGCCTCGTAATAACCCGGCGACTGATCGGGCACGACCGACCAGGAATCAGTGTGTCCCATTAATACGACGGCCTCACCGCTGGCCTGGGGCGGCTTGAGCACGCCGTACACGTTGCGGGCTTCGAGGATTTGCCAATCGACGCGTGCTTCAAGCCGCACACGCTTACCAATCAATTGATCAGCTGATCCCTCAACCAGGAATCGCGGCATGTTGCCGGGGAATTTCAGGATCTTGTTACGATAGTCGGAAGGTTCAGACGATTTGCGAAACAGGATCGCGCTGGCGCCAAGGTTGGCGGCGCCCAACCATTCATCGGTCGGCGTCATGTCGAGCAAGACGATCTTGCCTCTGACATCGAGGCCCTTGAGCTCGGCCAGACTCCCCGTCCCCGCCTCGATGACCTGACCCACGATGCCCCCCGGCGGCGTTGTACACGTGCGCACGTGATTGGGCCAGAAGGGCGCGATCTGCACACCCGCCGCCGGTGAGCCGTCCTCCAACGAGATTTCGCATTTCTTTGTTACCGGGACGGAGACCGGATAGGTCTGCACGATGACTCTGAGGCCGAGGCGACGAAATTCTCGCTCGATGAATCTCGATGCTTCGAGGTCGCCCTCCGTGCCGGCCAGTCGCGTCGAGGCCGAGGTGATTTTCTCGTGCGTCTTCTTGATGCGCTTCGTGCTGATCGAGTCGAACAGTCTGCCAAAATCGATGCCGCCGGCCAATTCCACTTCCGGCTGGACCCGCTGTACCGGCATGGTCGAGGCGAACCAAATGATCACCGCCACGCCCAATGCGGCCGCCGCCAGCAACGCCATGATCAAGCCGAACCGTTTCATGCCGATCGCTCGCATCCTATCCCACAGGCACCACCGTCGCCGCGATCACCCGCCAGCACGCGACCATGAACAGATCGCCGACAAACAGCCCGACGAAAAACGGCCGCAGCACGTTTCGGCTCAGTTGCACGCCGCCAAATTGTAATCCGACACGCTTGACCAGATGCCCGACCGCGATGCTCGCCCACAACGCTTCCATGGCCGACGAGTAGGCCAGGACAAATCCAAGCGGGTGCAACGGAAATCCCAGCCAGATGACACGCCCCAGGGCGAGCAAAGCGGTGACGACAAACCCAACCACGACGTTCACCAATGCCAGCCACAACACCACCGCGATATCCCCCCGGCGCTGCGGCGTCAGCAGGCGGGGTTCGTCGGGGTGCTCGCGAAAATAATCGAGGATATTCTCTTCGTCACGACGGAGATTGTAATCGATGCCATCCTGTGTTGAGGTGTTGGCGATCATCTTGTTCAGGTTGCTCGCACCGACGGTGTAATTCCACGACATGAATACGACCCCGCCGAACAACATGGCGAGCACGAACGCGATGACCAGGCAACGCATCAACTTGCCCAACGGCACGCCCGTGCGGACCGACGCGGCCATTGACTCGGCCATCACGGGCATGAGCATCAGAAACGACCCGGCATAAAGAAACACCGTCTGAAACAGAAACGATGTCTGACGAAAACCGAAGACCAGTGCACCACCTAGAGCCACCAGGATGAGTTGTGGATGAGAGACGAGCAATTGCAGGTGCGGCAGACCGGTTTCAGCGCGGATCCGAGCGGCTGAGAGCGCCAGCATGAACATGACACCGAGGTACACCGCGACGAATCCCGGGTGAACCTGAGCGAGCAGCGAAAACCAGAACATCATGGCGGCGGCGGTGATCAACCCGACCGCGGCCCAGCGGTACCCTCGTACCTCGGCCTCGTCATCAGCGGCGACCGGGCCCCGACACACACGACGCGCCACGCTGACCAGATGACGCCGCGCCGAAAACACGCAGTGGCATCCTAGAAACAGCAACCCACCGATGATCAATTGATTTTCAAACGGGAAATCGCTGAACCCGCCGTAGCGATTGTGGCCCGGATGGATCCCCTTAAGCGGCGTAAAAAAGCCCACAACCCGCCACACCATTCCCAGCAAGAAGAACACCACAAGGCTCTGCGATATTTCGAGGCTCATGAGAAACGCCACCGCCACAAACGCCGGGCGGATATTGATGATGAACTCGTAAGGCAACGCATCACGCAGTGTGCCGATTGGCATCACCTCCTTGACCCGCAGCGTCAGATCCATAGCTGGCACAACGGGCCAGATCAGGTGCAGTTGCTGCAACGACAAGTACACGACGCTTAAGCCGATCCCGATCCAAAACGGCCCCGATTTCAGGATCGCCAATCGACCGGCCTCATCGCCCCGCGTCAGGTCGAGCACGAACGTCTGCAACGGAAACGTCAACCGATCGTGATCGTTCCACTGGCGGAAAAAAAGTGTCACCAGACACAGCATGGCCAGAAATGATCCGACGATAAGCAGCGACCAAACCGCCAGCGTGTGCGACCAGATGCTCCAAGGGGTGCGCCCGATCAACCGGTGGTACCAGCGCGCCAAGGTCCCCCGCGGCATGACTCGAACGGTGCCCCGCTCTGCCGGCGGCAACGACCCATATACCTGCGGCGACACTTCGGGGTAACCCTCGAAATAACGGTGAGCCTGCTCGGTTTCGACGATCGCAAAGTCGCGCGCGTACAACGATCCCCTGCCGGCGAAACGCAACTCGACGAAGAAATGATCCTCGAGTTCGCGGGGCGTCTGATAATTTGATTGGCCGGAGATGATGAACCGCATAGGCGCGAGGATCATCGGTTTTGTGGCCGTGCCGATATATGACGGCTCCGTACCCGTGCCGATGCTGCGCAGCTCTTTCATCGTGTCCGGCCCAGCGCCGGCCATCAGCTTTACACTCGGCTTCGGGCCCGGATCGTCAAGGCGCACCTGCGCGCTAACGGCATATCGAGTCAGCGGGTGCACGAACCGGGGTGCCGCAGATTTGTCGAGCCGAAGCGTGATCGAGGAAATGTCCTCGGTGCCATCATGCTCGATGCTGACGCACTGACCGAGCCCATCAGGCGAGTCGGTCACCGACAGCCTGCCCGTGCTGCCGGGATGGACTCGAAGCGCCCACTCGATGCCATCGACACGCTCGTCCTCGACGCTGGCGCCTTCCAGCAGGTTGCCCGCATTGGGCCAGAGGTGCGGCGAGACGCTCATCACACGGGTAAGCTGGCGCGTGCGCACGTTCTCCAATTGAAGGCCGGGAAACTGATGCCAGAACGATGCGCCAAGAACGGGCACCGCCAGAAAGAGCATGCAATAGACGACGACCAGTTCGCCGCGTGTCACAGCCCATCGCCGGCGCAGCGGCGGAATCGCCGCCGACAGCATCAGCACCGGCACAAACAGTCCCACTACCAGTGCCGGCGGGATGATCGGCGCAAGAGGATGCTGATTGGGGTACAAAACCGTGCGCAGATCGGTGTCCTGGCTGGGGGTGTTGATCTCGGTGACCTGGACGAGCACCGCGGCCACCGCCAGCAGCGGCACCGCAAGGGCCAGCACACGCAGCGTCGAAAACCCTCTGGCCGGGACCTGTTCGTAAACCGAGGGGGTGGGGTCGGTCTGTCCGGATTTCAAGGTGTGCTACCCATTTCCTGATGCACTCGGGTCGGCCATGCACCAGATACATGGCCTAAGACCGATGCATTTTACATGTTTTCAGGGTCGTTATCGGGCGATGGGGCGGCTTCGAGCCTTGGGCCTCACCTACTCTTGGTATAATCATTTCGTATTCAGAAACACGACCACCTGTCTGCTGCTGATCGCGTGCGCTTAAACCGCCAGTATGAGCACGTCATAGCGGCGGAAACCGAGGTACTCGAAATCACATCACCAACCGGCAACCAGCTGCGGATCAACATTACCATTCGACGGTTGCAATCTTTAAAAAAAGGCACGCAAAAATCATGAGCCGCAACAGCCAACCCCTACGCGTCCTGCACCGACCCTGGACCGACAACACGGCCGCCATATTCTCCCAGGGTATTGACCAGGCTCTCACCGTGGTGCATCTGACCGACTCGCACCTGCAATTTATTGACGACCGAGATACCGACCATATGGAGAGGTATGCAAGTAAGCAACGCCAGCGCGGTGCTGCCGGCATCCGGGAACTTGGCCGATACCTTACGCCCGAAGACGCGCTGGATCAGGTGCTTGCCGACGCCGTCAAACTCGAGCCCGATCTGCTGGCGGTCACCGGTGACCTGCTGCAGCATCCATCACAGGCAAATATCGAGCACGCGGCCGGCGCGCTCGAGAAGTCGGGCCTTGCGTGGATGTATACCTGCGGCAACCACGACTGGCACTTTAGCGGACAGACAAGTTCGGCCGAAACGCGTGCCGCCGCCTGGGCGAAGTTGGCGCCACTGCACAAGGGGCCGCTCAACTGCGACTGTCACACGATACACGGCCTTCAGTTCCTCACCGTCGACAACTCCAACTACCAGTTTGACGAGGAGCAACTCGAGTTTGCCCGCAAGACGCTTGCGACAGGCCGACCCACCGTCCTGCTGATCCACATCCCCCTGTCCACGCCCACGCTACGCGAGCCGACGATACGCAACTGGAAAAACGCGATTCTCATTTGCGATCCCAGTTGGGTGCAACTCGATGAAGTTCGACCGGGCAAACCAGACTACACCGCCACGACCCTCCAGTTCACACACATGGTGACCGGCAGTCCAAACCTGATCGCCGTGCTCTGCGGGCACGTCCATTTCGCGCATGCCGATCCGGTCAACCCGCGTGCCGTGCAGTACGTCACGGGCCCCGGTTATCTGGGTCGATACCGGTTGCTTCGTTTCGCTCCCTACCAGTCATAGCACCAAGAACGGCAGGTCAACGCAGGTTGATCGTCTGCATGTCGGCGATCGGCACGTCCAGCAGGTCCTGTCCGAAAATGACCCGGCCGTCGAAGATTTCACCCACTTCGTGCAATACACGCTCGCTCACACCCGGTTGCTCGACCTGCTCAGTGATATGCACGAGCACAAGCGTATCCACGCCGGCCGCCTTGGCGGTCTGCGCAGCGTCACGATGGCCCGAGCAGCAACTCGTAATGCGTGGATCGGTCTCCAGCCCGTTGACAAAATGACACATGTGCAGCAGTACGTCGGCGCCGCGGGCCAGCCTGGTCAGCGATTCGATCGGCGCCGAGTCGCCCCCGAACACGATCGATTTGCCCTGTGCCTCCAACCGGTAGCCGAGGCAGATCAGGTACGGCTGACAGTGCAGCACCTCGGCGACCTCGAGATGCCAGCCCGGCCCGTCTAACGTCGATCCGGAGGCCACTTCATTGACAATCGGCGCCGGGCGACGCCGTGGTAGCACACCGCCCCGCTTTTCGTAAATAAATTGACTGCCCTCATGCTCCGTCCGGGCGGCCAGGTCATGACAAAACGCACCGTCGTCGGCAAAAAACCGGTCCGTCATGGCCCGCGTCCCCGCAGGTCCGTAGACGTTCAGATCATCGATGCTGCCCACGCCCTGATCCCAACGCGTCAGCACCAGGTATGGGTAGTCCACGCAATGATCATAGTGCAGGTGCGTAAGCAACAGCGTGCTGATCCGCGTCAGCGAAACACCGTGCTGCAGCAACCGCCGCACGCACGCAGGCCCGCAGTCAACCAGCAACACGTCGTCGTCAATCGTGACCAGATAGCTCGAACCGCCGCGGTGGTTCAGTGGGGCGGGCGAACCCGTTGCCAGCAATGTCAAACCTACCGCCATGACGAATCATTCCCGAATAATCAACCGAGCGAGTTTACCAATTTCTATAAGGCTGCACCAACTCCTTGTATCACAAGCCTTCCGGCTGTACGACCGATCACCAACCCGCTAGGCTGTGCCCCATACTGGAGCGACGCGTTTGGCGAACCTGACACCGACACAGATCGTGGCCGCCCTCGACCGCTACATCATCGGCCAATCCGACGCGAAGCGCGCCGTGGCGGTCGCCATCCGCAATCGCTGGCGCCGCCAGCAACTCGAGCCGGACATGGCTCGAGAGGTGTACCCGAAAAACATCATCATGATCGGCCCGACCGGGGTTGGCAAGACGGAGATTGCCCGCCGGCTTTCCAACCTCACCGGCGCACCGTTCATCAAGATCGAGGCCAGCAAGTTCACCGAGGTCGGCTACCACGGCCGCGACGTCGAATCAATGATCCGTGATCTAGTCGAGCACGCTCTGTCCATAGTACGCAGCGAGCAGGCGGAGAAGGTGCTCAAAAAGGCCACCGCCAACGCGACCGAGCAATTGGTCGACCTGATGCTGCCGCCCATATCGACCGATCCAGCACCGCCGGAAGAAGAAGGCGACGATACCACCAAGCGGATGCAGCGAACCCGCCAGCGGCTGCGCGAGCAGATCGAATCTGGCGCGCTCGATGAGCGCGAGGTTGAAATGACCATCACCCAGCGGCCGCAGACGCAGGTCATGTTCGCCAACATGGGCATCGAACAGATGGATCCGGACGTGGCCAACATGTTCGAGCGGTTGATCCCCGAACAAACCAAGACGCGCAAGCTCAGTGTGGCCGACGCACGCCATATCCTGATCGACGAGGAAACCGACAAGCTTCTGGACACCGACAAGATCACCACCGAGGCGATTGCACGTACCCAGGAAAGCGGCATCGTGTTTCTCGACGAGATTGACAAGATCGCCACGCCGGCCGGCGGCGACAGTCGCGGCGGACCCGATATCTCACGCCAAGGCGTGCAACGCGATCTGCTACCCATCGTCGAGGGTTCGACGGTCAACACCCGCTACGGTGCCGTGCAGACCGACCATATCCTGTTCATCGCTGCCGGCGCATTTCATTCAGCCGCGGTGAGCGACCTGATGCCCGAGTTGCAAGGGCGGTTCCCCATCCGCGTCGAGTTGTCGTCGCTCGACAAGGACGATTTCGTGCGCATTTTGACCGAGCCGAGCAGTTCCCTCACCAAGCAGCAGCAGGCGTTGCTGAAAGTCGAAGGGCTCAAGATCAAGTTTGACCCATCGGCCATCGACGCCATCGCCGACCTCGCCGCCGCCGCCAACGCGAACCTCGAAAACATCGGTGCCCGCCGGCTGATGACCATCGTTGAAAAGGTGTTCGAGCAAATCAACTTCGACGCTCCGGAAATGGTCGCTCGTGGCGAAACGAAGGTCCGGATTACCGATGCCTTCGTCCGCGAGCAGGTCGCCGCGATCCTTGAGGACAATGAGTTGAGTAAGTTTGTGTTGTGACCGTTTTTCCCGGGAAAACCACCTGTCCAACACCAACTGCCCGCCTGATCCCCACCACCACCACCACCACCACGACCAGCGGTGCAAAAAAACCAGGGGGCGGTTCACCATTTCGGGCCATGGGCCGGCCCGGACGGCCCACTTGCGAGGTGTGGTGGATATGGCCAAACCCCGAAATGGATCGGAGAAATTGTGAAATTTACGCCTTCATGGGCCTATATGGGCGATCTGGAGCGGTAATTTGGCAAAACATGCGGTTTCAGCATGATGGTTTTGGACTATGTATGCTCGGAGGGGCCTTTAAATGAACCGACAATATGAGTGGGCTGGGAGAGGGAAATTGATGAGATTTGTGCTTTTATTATAATGATCTTGACGTGGTATGCCCGATGGGGATTTTTACGTGGAATCTGAATCGTAAACATTCTTTTACCGAAAGGGCTGGCTCTATGGGTATTTTAAGTAATGTGAAAAGTTGGCTGGGAGAAATCACCGAAGTTGGGCTTCTTCTGGTGGCGTTGGGTGTGGTCATTCAGATTCTGTTTGGCGAAACCAATACTGCCTTTGTTGGCAACGTTACCAGCAACCTGACTGGCTTGATTGGAACTTTAGGCAGCCAGGGGCTTGTGGGTCTCGTCGCCATTGGTGTGATTCTGCACCTGCTCTCGAAGCGTCGATCGACGACCTGAAGCCTTCCAAGATCGTGAATAAGAAGCCGCCAACGCGTTTGCGTTGGCGGCTTTTTTTACCCCCCCCAGCAGCGCCCACGCGGCATTGAATTTCCTGTCAGCAAAAATGATTCAGGGCGGTATTGGGGCACTTAACAAGCCGGATGATATTGTCTGCCCCATGACCGTTGCCGAATACGGTAACGGCAAGAGCGGCACGTGGAACCAAGAGGACGGGATCCAGCTAAACGAGGTGATATTTAGAAAAATGGTCGTTTTCTCAGCCGCCGGGCAGCCAGTTTCTCGGGATGTCCCGTCGAAATTTTTCGAGCATTTCGTCGGTTGTGCTTTCGTACGGCGGCAGCAATCGCAGCGGAAAATCCGGGTCGTGCAGTTTGTAGAGCATCTTGTCGTATGCGCCATCGAGGTATTGGACGCCGTCGTCGATGCTGTTGAAAAGCGCCTCGCGAATGCCGTCAATTTCCTTGGAAAGGGCGGCCAGTTCCTCGCCGCGAGCATTGAAGAACCGCCGGGCGTTGGCGTGGTGGATCGATGCCAGCGAAATAAGCCAACCGCACTCGTGTTCGTCACGAATGCCGGCAAAGCCGGTCTTGCCCGGATAAAACTGAAGGTCTGGCGCCTTGGCGATCAACTCCTGCAACTCGTCTGCGGAACTGGTCCCGCCCGTCTTGACCGCCACGAGGTTCGGGTGACGCAGGGCAAGCCCGGCATAAGCGTCGGCATCCAGCACGCGCTTCGTGCGTGGGTTGTTGTAGTGCAAAAACTGACAATCGGGAAAACGCCCGCACGTGCCGTCAAAGAAATTGCCGATCTCCTTGTCCTCGAGCGGTCCCCAACTCGGCAGTGAAATCTGAAACTCGCGATAGCCCATTTCCCGTCCACGCGCAATGCGGTCGACAATCGTCGCCAGGGACAGACTGATCACGCCCAGCATGGCCCGGCCACCGCACTTTTGCATCTCATCGAAAAACACCGTGGCAATTCGGTCAAACTGCTGCTCGTCGACCGCATAACCCTCGCCCGCCGTACCAAAGATGTACACGTGCCTGGTCAGGTGCTCGACGTGCTTGCGCACGCCGCGACGAAAACGATCCTCCTCAAACTCGTAGTGCTCATCCCACGGAACAACCTGTGTAGCGACAATGGCGGCAGGATAACGCTTCATCGTGGGCTTTCAATGAGGAAATAACTAACGAAGGCGGGTGATCGCATGAGCGTCGACGCGTCCGTTGACAACGACGACGCCTTCCCGCTCGAGCATGGACTGTTTCTTTTGGAGGCCGCCGGCAAAACCCGTCAACGCCCCATCGCCACCCACTACACGATGGCACGGCACCTGCGGCGCATAAGGGTTGCGGTGCAGCGCGTTTCCCACGGAGCGAGCGGCACGGGTGCCCAGCTTGCGCGCGATCTCGCCATAAGTCGTCACGCTGCCCCTCGGGATGCGCGTGGTCAGCGCCCAGACCCTCTCATTAAAGGTCATTTCCTTCGTGATCCGACCGGCCTTGATCTGTTCAACTCGCATGAGACCGCATTATAACGAACGTCCGCCCCGGCACGTCAGACGAACCCGTCATCCTCCATCCAGCCGATGGCCTGCGCGAAGCTGGCCAGCGTATGGTCGATATCTTCATCGCTGTGCTCTGCCATCAGCAGGGCGCCGGAAACGGGCATGTCCACACCGGCCAGCAGCAGGGCGCAACGTAGATGCCTGGCAAGGTTCGGATCACCGCCGGCAAGACGACGAAAATCGCACTGGTACGGATCGAACTGTGCCGCGGACACATCACGCAGACCGTGACCCAACAACAGCTTGACGGCCGAGTGTTCCCCGTAAACCGCCCAGTCGAGGCCACGCCGGTCGAACAGGTCAACCAATCCCTCGCGCAACCTGGCAGCCGCCGCGTTGATGCGTTGCTGGGCCCATCCCCCGGCGGCGACCTTGAGCATCGCGACGCCCGCCGCTGCGCTTAACGGATTGGCGTTGAACGTGCCCGGGTGCGGCATCTTCTTGGCTTGAGGCGATTCGCGTTGCCGGTCGGCCGAGAGATGATCCATGATCTCGCTGCGGCCGACCACGGCCCCGCACGGCAGCCCACCACCGAGTATCTTCGCCAGTGTGGCCAGGTCCGGCATGATCCCGTAAAGACCCTGCGCGCCGCCGGGCGCCACACGAAAACCCGTCACCACCTCGTCGAAGATAAGTACGACGCCATGCTCGGCGGTGAGTTGCCGCAACGGTTCGACAAATTCCCGGTTCATCGGAAAGGTTCCGAACATGCCGCCGGTCGGTTCGAGGATCACGCAGGCGATGTCACCGTCGCCGTGCAAATGATGGGCAACCGCGTCGATGTCGTTGGGCGGGCAAACGATTGTGGCATCAAGCACGGCCTGGGGGATACCCGAGACGCCTTCATCCAAAGGAAACCGGGCCGCCGGGATCACCGCATCGTGCCACCCGTGGAAATGTCCGGCGAATTTGAGCACCTTTGCTTTACCGGTGAATATCCTGGCAAGGCGAACGGCCATGAGCGTCGCCTCGGTACCGGAGTTGACGAACCGCACCCGCTGGGCGCAGGGCACCAGTTCGCGGACAAGATCTACCCATTCCAGTTCGAGCGGATGCGACGCACCGTAGTGCGTGCCGCGAGCAATCTGACGGGTGACCGCCTCGACCACCGGTTGTGGATTGTGTCCCAGCAACAGGGCGCCGTGGCCGGCCCAGTAGTCGATCAAGTCCAGCCCGCCCACGCCCCGCTTGTGCGAACCCGCAGCACTCTCGATATACACGGGAAACGGGTCCATCCTGCGTGAGTCGTGGGTAACACCATCTGGAAACAACGATCGGGCGCGTCGCGCAAACTCTCTATCTACGCTGAACGTGCGATCGTAGCGCTCAAGGATTGTTTCACCCATGTGTACTTACCGGGGAATTACGTGCGGAGCCTGAATCCGACATATGACTGCTGGCTGACTACATTGCCCCGCTTTTCGAAGCCGCGAAATCACATCGACATGATGATTGGCGGTTCGAAGCGTACTAAACGAGATGTGCATCGGTCGTCCTTGACCAGTTTATTGCGTACGAACAGGCCATTATAGCTGCCGATCGAGCAGGCGGTACTGGACGGCTTCGGCGACGTGGTTGGCCGACACGGAGTCGGACTTGTCGAGGTCGGCGATCGTGCGTGCGATCCGGCGGATCTTGTCGTAGGCGCGAGCGCTGAGACCCAACTCGGTCATCGCCTGTTTGAGCAGTTGCTGGCCGGCGTCGTCGAGAACCGCAAAGCGGGTCAGTTCCCGGCTGGAAAGCATGCTGTTGGTCCGCGTGTCCCCGCCGTTGCGCTTCGCCTGACGGTCGCGGGCAGCAAGCACGCGGCTGCGCATCTCGGCCGAATCGGTACCACGCTGCGTACCGGTCAACTGCTTGTACGACACAGCGGGCACTTCGATGTGAAGATCGATGCGATCGATCAGCGGGCCGCTGATTCGCGCCAGATATCGCTCCATCTGGCGCTGGCTGATTTCATCGATAGGTGCGTGGCCCTTGGGCGTCGGGTTCATCGCGGCGACGAGCATGAACCGGGCGGGAAATCGTAACGAGCTGTGCGCCCGCGCGATGGTGACCTGCCCGTCCTCGAGCGGCTGGCGCAGCGTCTCGAGCACCGACCGGGGAAATTCCGGCATCTCATCGAGAAACAGTACCCCGTGATGCGCGAGGCTGACCTCCCCGGGCCGGGGCACGGCGCCGCCTCCGATGATGGCGATACTGCTGGCCGTGTGGTGCGGGCTACGCACCGGGCGCGTGGTCACCAGAGGCTGGCCCCTGGGTATCTGCCCGACGATCGACCAGATACGCGTCACCTCAAGCGCCTCGGCGCGTGACATGGCAGGCAAAATGGCGGGCAACGCCTTGCTCATCAACGTCTTGCCCGTCCCCGCCGGACCGATCATGAGGATGTTGTGCGCCCCAGCCGCCGCGATGGTCACGGCACGCTTGGCCGCCTCCTGGCCACGCACGTCGGCGAAGTCGACGGCTGGCGCGGCGATGGCCAGGTGAGACTCGACGTCGATCGGTGCGTGCGGCTCGAGGCGGTGCTGATCGTTGAGATGCGCCACCACCGACGCCAGCGAGTCGGCCGGGTAAACCTCGATATTGCCGACGACGGCGGCCTCGCTGGCGTTGTCAACCGGCACGACCACGCCCTCCATCTGCAACCGCTGGGCCAGCATGGCCAGATTGATCACCCCGTTGACCGGCCGAAGCCGACCGTCGAGGGCCAACTCGCCGGCGAACAGCAGCCGCTTGTGGGCACGCTGCTGGATCACCTGCCCCGCCACCAACAAGCCGATCGCGATCGGCAGATCAAAGCTCGGACCCTCCTTGCGGATATCAGCCGGCGCCAAGTTCACCAGCAAGCGCGACATGGGAAACGGATAGCCACTGTTGATGATCGCCGACCGGACCCGCTCGATCGACTCCTTCACCACCGTGTCGGGCAAACCGACAATAGTGGTCTTGGCCAGGCCCCGATCCGCCACATCGACCTCGACCTCGCAAGCGATCGGCTCGATTCCCTCCAGCACAAAGCTGTGAACCTGCGCCAACATGGCCGAGAGTGTAACAGAGCCGTCATCA
>CAUYYV010000047.1:0-14888 GCA_963577075.1 Phycisphaerae bacterium | reverse complement strand
AGGATCACCGCCGCCGCGATCGCCCCGGCCAGCGCACCGCCGTAGCAGATTATCATCATCAGCAGCGAAACGCCGCGCACGCCTAGGTCGATGAGGGTGTGGCGTATGCGATGAGCACAATGAAAAAACGACAAGGAGATCACCACGAACAAGATCAGCCGTACGATCGACCAACCCAGTATTGACTGCAACTGCGCGTATCGTTCGGCCGCCACCGACGCGTCATTGGTCGCCAGCAAGAACCCGGTCGACAGCACCAACGCAGGCACCGCCAGCGCCGCAAGCACGCCACCGGCTGAAAACAGCGACCACCACAATGCTTCATTTGACTTGCTCATGCGCACACGCCCCAGACAATTAAGATCGTCACCACAATCCACGGAAGATATCCCATGACAAAAGCCACCAGCGGGTCGGCCAGCCGATCCTCTCCGCGGTAGACGGGCATGGCCTTGGGCGTCAAATTAAACCAGGTAATCGAATGAAACAACGCCGCCGCCAGGGCAATCGCATGCAGCAGCCGTACCGTGGTGCTCGTCAGCTTACCGGCCAACTCAATGAAGGCCGCTTCACCCCCACCCACCGTCGCCAGCACGCACAACAGGTAGATCAGATACAGTCCAATCACCACGGCCGTCAGCTCGCGCACCATGAACTTGACGTACGCCGGCCGCTGCAAAAACCAGTTCCACGGCTGGGTCGGGTGGTACCGCTTGCTCATCGACCGGCCCCCTTGGGCATGATCAGCCGCTTGAAGTAGTGCTGTGCGGCGGCCGCCTTGGCCTGTTGGATGGCGCCGGCCGGGTCCACGTTCTTGGGACACACTTCGGTGCACTCACCGACGAACGTGCAACCCCACACCGCCTCGTGCTCCATCATTTTTTCCAAGCGCTCGCTGGTGCCCTGGTCGCGAGAATCCTTGTTGTACCGATGCCCCAGCGCCAGTGCGGCGGGGCCGATGAACTCCGGCTCGTGGCCCATCACCGGACAGGCCGAGTAACAGAGCATGCAATTGATGCACATCGAGTATTGCTTGTACTGCGCAAGCTGCGCCGGTGTCTGCCGGTACTCGCCGCCGGACGTGTCGTCCACGTCATCGCGCACGATGTAAGGATTGACCGACTCGAGCTTGGTCATAAAGTCGTCCATGGTGATGACCAGATCACGCTCGACGGGAAAGTTTGCCAACGGCTCGACCCGAATGGCATTGGGATAATAGTCTCTCAGGAATGCGGCGCAAGTGAGCTTGGGCTCACCATTGATCACCATGCCACAGCTGCCACACACGCCCATCCGGCAACTCCAGCGGTAACTGAGCGTGCCGTCGACGTTGTCTTTGATCCAGTTGATCGCATCAAGCACGACCCAATCTTCCTGGTAAGGCACATCATAGGATTGGAAACGCGGCGGCTCATCTTCCTGCGGATGGTAGCGAAAGATGTCGAAGCGGATGGTGGTTTCATTTGCCATGAAAGCTCCAGTCGGAGGGCCTTGCTTTTTACGCCGGGAACTTGCCTTAAAAGAATGGCACAGCGTCCTTACTTCGATGTCGCTGGTCCGGCATTTGCCTTGAGCCCTGAATCAGCACCGTACGTGCGTTTGGCCGGCGGCCATTTGGTAATGGCTACCGGCTTGTAATCGATACGCGGAGTCGAAGGCGCCGTGGGATCAAAATGCGCCATTGAATGCTTGAGAAACTGATCGTCATCGCGCTGCAGGTAGTCGGTGCGCTGATGGGAACCTCGCGACTCGCGTCGCGCCAGGGCCGCGTGTACCAGCGTCTGGGCCACGTCCAGCATGTAGCCCAGTTCCAGCGCCGCGGTCAGTTCGGTATTGAAACTGAGCGTGTGATCGTCCAGTGCAACATCCTTGAAACGCTCGCTAAGCTCGGTTAGCGTCTCGCACGTGCGCTTTAAGGATGCTTCGTCGCGGAAGATACCGGCTCCCTTTTCCATTGATTCGTGCATGACGCTGCGCAGGTCGACCAGGCGCTGCGTTCCGCCGGCCTTGTTGATGTAATCCTTGCTGATGCGCAGCTGTTCATCCCTGGCTTGAGCTTCGAGGGCGTCCACATTGATCTGCTCGTGGGCCAACGCGAACTGCGCCGCGCTCTTGCCAGAGCGAGCGCCGAATACCAGCAATTCCGTCAACGAGTTGGATCCCAGCCGATTGGCGCCGTTCAGCGACACGCACGCACACTCGCCGGCCGCGTAAAGGCCCGCGATCGACGTGGCCCCCTCCACATCCGTGTCGATCCCTCCCATCATGTAATGAAGCACCGGGCGCACGGGTATCAGTTCGTACACCGGATCCACACCCGCATAGTTGGTCGCCAGTTCGCGCACGAACGGGATCTTCTTGTCGATCTTCTTCTCGCCCAGATGCCGCAGGTCCAGGTTCACAACATGCCCGTACTTCGTTTCGATCGTATTGCCCTTTTGCATCTCGTAAACGAAGCATTGGCTGAGCTTGTCGCGTGGACCCAGTTCCATGGTCCGTTTTTGCGGGTGCTTCGAATCCGTAACATCCAAAGGCTCACCCAGATCGTAGTGGCGCAGGTAGCGATCGCCGTGCTTGTTAACGAGTATCCCGCCCTCACCGCGCGACGCTTCCGTGATCAGAATCCCGGTGCCCGGCAACCCGGTTGGATGGTACTGGACAAACTCCATGTCCTTGAGCGCTGCGCCAGCGCGGTAAGCCATGGCCATACCGTCACCCGTCTTGATGGCGCCGTTGGTCGTAAACGGAAACACCTTGCCCGCGCCTCCGGTGCAGATGATCACTGACTTACCCAAAACGGCGTGCACTTGGCCCGTGCGCATCTCAATCGCCGTGCAGCCACAGCAACGGCCGTCGTCAACCAGCAACCTGGTCGCAAAGTATTCATCGTAACGAGTAATATTGTTGTATTTGAGCGTGGTCTGGAACAACGTGTGTAGCATGTGGAATCCGGTCTTGTCGGCCGCGAACCAGGTCCGCTCGATTTTCATTCCGCCGAACGGTCGGACCGACACTGACCCGTCGGGTTCACGGCTCCACGGACAACCCCAATGCTCGAGTTGAATCATCTCGCCGGGACATTCGTTTACGAAAATCTCGACCGCATCCTGATCGGCCAGCCAATCCGAACCACTGATGGTGTCGTATATATGATCCTCAAGGCTGTCGTTGGGTTTGATGACCGCCGCCGCGCCGCCCTCGGCCGCTACCGTGTGGCTGCGCATGGGGTAGACCTTTGACACCATCGCCACCGACAGCCTCGCATCCTGATGGGCAATGGCGATGGCCGCCCGCAGGCCCGCACCGCCACCGCCGACCACGACGACATCATGCTCGTGCTTGGGAATCGCCATGCTCAAATGATTCTCCAGTTCGTCCACACGCCTGTCGAGCACAGTCGCACGCAGACCTCGGAAAAACCAGCCCAGCCTGATGAGCCGGTGACAAACGCCGAAAGACCAGTGAAAAAGGCAATCGATTGCAGCCGCGATCCATCGCGCCGCGTAGTCTCATTGAATCGACGTTGTGGCGCCAGCGGCATGGATGATCGGGGCATCGAGGCAATATTCCGTCAGGCATTGCGCGAAGCATTGGAAACCTGGATGTACGTGTTGCGAATCTCATAAAGCGTCGTCGAGAGCATTTTCTGCTCCTCTTCCGTCAGATTGTTCTTGGTCTTTTCCTCGATGACGCTGAGCATATCGATGTGGTGCCGCGCCAAGTCGAGGTGCGAGACACGCTGACCGGTGCGCGGGTCGGGAATCGCGCCCATGGAGAAAAGCGCCTGCGTCGCCATGGTGCTGATCAGGGTCTCGAAGTTGGCCTCGGGCATCTTACCTGCACCCGGGCCTCGCCCGGGCTGCGCAACGTCGTCCTCCGCCTGGGTAGACAGTCGTTCCTTTTCCGCCTGTGCCTCGACCTTCCAGTCGGAATCGATATGAATCTTTGGGGTGTCTTCTTCGGCCATGGTCGTTCCAATCGGTTAATGGTGGATGCTTTCCGCGGCAGCGCACGGAGTATACGTCAAACTCAACGCGGAGTCCCTTCGTACCAGAGTTGGCCGTGACCGACCCAACCCATCGACCTGCCGTCGAGCACGGTGTCGACACACACGATCAACGGCGACACGCCAGTGACGCGATCAAACCTCAGTTGATGCTCCGATTCGTGCGTCTGGTTCGCGGGCACCCGGCAGGTTACCGCGTCCGGCTCCACCGACACACCCTCGGGCAGCACGAATCGCATCTGCAGGTCCACATCCTGATCGTGCAGGTTCTCTGCCAGCAGACGAATCGTTGTCGAATCACCGGGCTGCAGGAACACGCGATAGGGTTCGATGCGCACCCAGTCGACCCGGCACCGCCGCTCGTGCTGGTCAACAACGATGTCGGCAAGCACGCCGGACAGCCGGTGCGACGATTCGAGGAAATCAGCCAGGTCCTGACGCGTCACGGGCAGGTCGGATCGGCCCTTGCCGTCAACCTGCCGGCGATGATGACCGTGCAACAACACGTTCGGGTCGACCTCGAGCATACGCTGGCCAACCTTGATGTGGTTGCGCGCCGAGACGCGGTTGGCAAAAATGATGTGCCCGTGGCTGACCACGCCGCCGGGGATATGGCAGGAATCGCCCAGCGCCAGCCACCGCTGGCCGTCCAGATCAAAGCTGATGCCGCTGTGCAGATCGGTCTGGCCCGGCATATCGTGCATCTGGAACGTCACGCCCCGCCACTGCCACCTCTCGCGGTCGGCCAACGCGCGATCAACGCGGATCGGCACCGGCAGCAGGCAGGGCATGTTGAAGTCCGTCGGCCGCTCGATGATCGGGGCGATACGGTCATAGCAGCAGACCTCGCTGCCGAGTCGGTTTTGCAGATACGGCACACCAATCACGTGATCGTCGTGGTAATGCGTGATGATGACTGCGTCGATTTTCGTGACACCATGATCGCGCATCAGCGCGTCGATGCCGACAGGCAGAAATCGCGTGCGGTATCCATAGGCGTGCGGCTCGGCCAAGGTGGTATCCGGATAGCCCACATCAATCATCACCGCGTGGCCGGTGCCGTCCAGGACGGCATAGTACGAGCAGGATCCGGTGTTCGACGCCAACAGGTGGTCGCTGAGTCTGTAAAAGCCCTGCTCGGCAAGCTGGTCGATCGGCATCATCATCTCGCGGCAGAAGATGCGCAGGCGATCGGCCAGGGCATCGCACGCCGCAGCCGGTTGCTCGATCGGTTCGCCCCGCGCCGGCATCAGCAGGTCAGGCTGTTGCTGTTTGAGGTAGTGCAGGCTGTTGCACAACGCCGCGGCGCCAGACGCGTCGCCATAGCAATATTGCAGCGTGTGGATCAGCGGAACCCGACCGTCGGCCTCGATCGAATCACCCACGAACGCGATTCGCTTACCATCGAACTCACCAAGCAACGCGATCGACCCGGGCGTGTGGCCCGGCATCGGTATCACCTCGAGCCGCACGTCCCGCCACTCGAACGTCTCAAAATCGCAGAGGTTGTGATCGACCGGCGCACTGCGCGGCAGCGACAAACAGTCATCGACCTGATTGTAGTTGTGGTAAAGCTGGCGAGATCGCCAGAACGACTCGGCGTCTTCGACGAGATGCCGCTCGAGCAGCGGTACGGCCAGCTTCGTCGTCACCCGGTCGAACCGGTAAATGCCGGCGCATTGATCCCGGTGCGAGTGCGTCAGCAGGACCCACTCGAGACGGTTAATGCCGATTTGCACGAGCTGATCGAGCCACCGGCCGTCGCCCGGGTCAATCGCGATGGCAGCGTCGCCGCGCTTGATGATGTAGGCGTTGCAGGTGTCGGCAGCGAGGTAGAGCCCTGGATGTACCTCATGCAGGCAGTTACCCATGGCCTCACTGTACCAAACGTAAATGCGATGGCGAATAAGCTGGTGCAGACGGTGCCGCCAGATCATCAGCAAGGCTTGCGCCGTTCGCGCGTGAAGCGAACGGCCACACGCCGACCGGACAGCGGCCGGGGTCAGTCCCGCTCCGGCTGAGGCTTGGCCGCCGCTGCCTTGGCCAGTGGTTCATCGGGCCTGGTGAAAAAGACGTTGACGTACCAGCCGGCGCCCAGATAATTGCCCTCGTTCGACATGACAACCCGCACCCGCATGGCCTGGCTGGCCTCCTCGGCGACCAGCGCAATCCGCGTGATCCGGCCCTGTACCGGCCGGTCGTGGCCCGGCAGATCACATAGAACCCATGCATGATCATTGAGCTTAAGACCCAGCGTCTCCCGCATGGGGACATCCACCTCGACGATCAACTCATCGGCGTTGACCAGGCGCACCACGGGCTGGTTGGCCTGCACTGTTTCGCCAACCTCTACCTCTTCGCCCACGACCCTTTCGACGATGCCGTCGCCGACCGCCTTGATGGCGTAACGAGCGTGGTCGGCCTTGGCACGTTCCAGGTCTTTGCCGATGATCTTCTGGTCAAACTTCGCCTTCTCAAGCCCAAGTTCCTCGATTTTCAATTGAACTTCTGCACGGCGCAGTTCCATGTTCGAGGCGGCGCCCTTTCGGTATAACTCGCGCGTGGCCTTCAGTTGAACTTCGGCCATTTCCCGCTCGGCCTCCTGCTGTTCAATCAAGATGGCGTTCTTGAACGCCAACTCCAGTTTCGCGATCTGTGCTTCGCCTAACTTGTCATCGAGCTTGATCAAGTCGTCACCCATCTTAACGCGGTCACCGTGCGTGACGTTGATCTCGATGATCCGCCCGGTCAGCGGAAAACTCATCTGCACGTCCCGGCTGGCTTTGGTAAAACCGTCGTACTGCGCCAACGTGGGCGTTGACGGAAAAGCAGCGATCAGAAGCGCCGCTGCCAATAGCAATAGATAACATGGTCGCTGGGGCATGATAATCTCCGGATGCACGTCAAGGGCTCGCAGAAGGCTCTACGGCGGGTGTTTGGCCGTATTATCGACCCGCGTGTATTATACCGCCAATTTCGATCGCAGCCTACAAGTGCCAAGGGAGTTTTCGATGAGCGACACACAGCGTGAGACCGGCACGGCCATGAACGTGAAATACAATGAGCAGGGCCTGGTGGCCGCGATCGTACAGGACGCCGACACCGGCCAAGTCCTGATGCTCGGGTGGATGAACGACGCGGCCCTGCACCAGACACTGGAGACGCGAAAGGCAACCTTCTACTCGCGCAGCCGGGACAAGATATGGGTCAAGGGCGAGTCGTCTGGGCACGTCCAGGAGGTGGTTGAGGCCCGCATCGACTGTGATCAGGACGCCGTCCTGCTGCGATGCAAACCGCACGGCCCGGCATGCCATGTGGGTTATCAGACGTGCTTCTACCGCGAGATGGACGGCCAGGACACCCTCAGGTTCGTCGAGCAGCGTGCCTTCGATCCCCAAAAGGTGTACGGAAGCTGAACCCGACGCCCGGCATCATGCAAATTGACAAAACGATCAAACCAAGTGACTTGCTGCCCGCGATCGATCGCGTGTTTCGCCTGACAGCGCGCAAGGTGCGCGCCATCGACCGCACATGGGACCACCGCAAGGGCACCCCGGTGTTCACGGTCAACGGCCGATACAGTTCGCGCGGGTGGACGGAGTGGACACAAGGCTTCCAATACGGATGCATCATCCTCGCCGGCGATGCACTCGACGACGACAAACTGCTCAAGCTCGGGCGGCGGCGCACGATTGATCTCATGTTTCCCCACGTCACTCACACGGGAGTGCACGATCACGGGTTCAACAACCTGTCGACCTACGGCAACCTGCTGCGGCTGCTGCAGGAAAACCGCTGGCATCACGACCAGTGGGAGCGACTCGCGTACCGCCAGGCAATCATGGCGTCCGGCGCAGTGCAGGCGGCGCGCTGGTCGGGCGTACGCGTCGATCAACCGCACAAGCATTCGGCCAACGCCGCCCAACTGGGCTACATCTATTCGTTCAATGGCCCGCACTCACTTTTTATTGACACGATGCGCACGATCCGGATCCTCGCGGCGGCGTGGAAGATGGGGCACGTGTTGATGCATGAGAACGATCGCGCCGCCAATCTGCTCAAACGCAGCGTGCTGCACGCGTTGACGACCAGCCAATACATCGTGTTCCACGGCGACAGCGATCACAGTTACGACGTGCCCGGCCGCACGGCCCACGAGGGCACGTTCAACCGCAACGACGGGCGCTTCCGCGCCCGCGCCACGCAGCAAGGCTACAGCCCGTTCAGCACGTGGACCCGCGGGCTGGCGTGGGCCATGCTCGGATATGCTGAGCAGCTCGAGTTTATCAGGACCATCGACGCCAACACCTTTCGCAACGAAGTCGGCCTGACCAAGGCCGCGGTCGTCGGCGTCTACGCACGATGTGCAAGACAGACCTGCGACCACTACATCAACGATTGCGCCGCGCGCGATGGCGTGTGCTATTGGGACGACGGCGCCCCGGGAATCCGGCAATTGGGCGATTGGCGCAACGAGGATGCCGACCCGTACAACGATTTCGAGCCGGTCGATTCGTCGGCCTCGGCGATCGCGGCGCAGGGGCTGATCAGGTTGGGCCAATACCTCGGCCGACACGCCGGCACCAGATACCGTCAGGCCGGGCTCGCTGTCGCCCGCACGCTTTTCGACAAGCCGTATCTTTCGACCGACCGGCAGCATCAGGGCCTGCTGCTGCACTCGATCTACCACCGACCCAATGGGTGGGACCACGTCCCACGCGGGCAAAAGATCCCATGCGGCGAATCGTCGATGTGGGGCGATTACCACCTGCTCGAGTTGGCGAACCTGATCAAGCGGGTGGCGACAAAAGGCCGGTATCCAACCTTTGTTTGACGCGTGAGTAAACCCATGCCGCCATCATCGACACCATGCACCGCGATTGTCACCGGCGCCAGCCGTGGGATCGGCCGCGCGATCGCCGAGGCGCTGGGGACGCTCGGATTCAATATCGCGATCAATTACCACGCCAACGCCGACGCAGCCAACGAAAGTGCCGACCGGGTACGATCGGCGGGCGGCCAGGCGCTGATCGTGCAGGCTGATATCGGATCTTCCCCGGATCGACGGCGACTCGTGGACCAGACGGGTGAGGCGTTCGGCGATATCCACCTTCTGGTCAACAACGCCGGCATCGCACCACGCGTCCGCGCCGACCTGCTTGAGACGGGCGAGGAAAGCTTTGACGCCGTGCTGGAAACGAACCTAAAAGGGCCGTTTTTTCTTTCCCAACTCGTGGCCAAGCGCATGATCGCCGCCCGAAACCTGCCACCAGGCTGCGCAATCGTGAACATCAACTCGATCAGCGCATACACCGCCAGCATCAATCGCGGCGAGTATTGCATCGCCAAGGCGGGCATGGCAATGATGACGAAGCTGTTTGCCGTCCGGTTGGCCGAGCACGGCATCAACGTTTTCGAGGTCCGACCGGGTATCATCGCCACGGACATGACCGCCGGTGTCCAGGAAAAATACGACAAGCTGATACTTGAGCAGGGCATCACCCCCATCCGCCGATGGGGCCATCCGCAGGACGTTGCACGGGCGGTCGCCGCCATCGCGGAAGGCCGGCTGCCGTTTTCGACGGGCGAGGTGATCAACGTGGACGGCGGATTCCATTTGCACCGGCTGTGACCCGCCAAAGCGGGAAAAAACAGGAAAATGAAGATGGCTCGTAAACGGCCAACTCCAGCACATCTGGCGGTGCGTATCAAGGCGTTGCAACGTCGCATACGCGCATTGGACCTGGATGCACTTTTGGTGACCGGTGACCACGACATCCGGTATCTAACGGGCTTTAGCGGTGAGGACAGTTGGGCGTTGGTACGGTCGCGGGCGACGCAATTACACCTGATCAGCGATTTCCGATTCCAAGAGCAGATTCAGGCCCAGGCCCCGCACGTGCGAGCTGTGATCCGCAAGGAGATGATCTCACAGGAACTGGCCAAACTGGCAGACCGGTGCAGGCTAAAGCGGATCGGCCTGCAGGCCGACCACGTCACGATCGCACAGCGTACCACCATGATGCGTATCGTCGGCGGCGGGCGCCTGGTGGCCGTGGATGACGGGCTGCTCAAACAGAGATCGATCAAAGATTCACGAGAGATCGCCGCCATCCGTCGAGCGGTGCAGATCAGTCAGCAGGCGTTCAAAAATACGCTCAAACAGGTCAAGCCGGGCCGAACCGAGCACGAGTTGGCGGCGCACCTTGAATACCAGATCCGCCTGCTCGGCGGCGAAGGCGTCGGGTTCCCGTCGATCGTCGCGGCTGATGCCAACGCGAGCCTGCCCCACGCCGTTCCGGGCAGCGCCACGGTGCGCCGGGGCGGTATCGTGCTATTCGACTGGGGCGCTATGGCCGGCGGCTACTGCGCCGACCTGACGCGTGTTGTCGCACTGGGCCGGATGAAGCCCGTGCTGGCCACGATCTACCAGATCGTGCTCGACGCCCACGACGCCGCCATCGCCGCCATCGCACCGGGCAAGACCCTCAAGCAGATCGATGCCGTGGCTCGTGACCTGATCGCCGCCGCAGGGTACGGCAAGCAATTCGGCCACTCTCTGGGCCACGGCATCGGACTGCTGATCCACGAGCAGCCGTCGCTGTCGCCCCGCAGCAAGGGGGAACTCGAGCCCGGGCAAGTGGTGACGGTCGAACCCGGCATATATCTGCCGGGGATAGGCGGTATCCGGATCGAAAGCGATGTGTTGGTGGCTCCCCGCGGCTCGCGCTTGCTCAGCGACTTGCCGACCGACCTCCAATCAGCGATTATCTAGACCATGATCGAACAGCGCAAACTAAAAGACCTGATCAAGCTGATGGTCGAAAACGACCTGACTGAACTCGACCTCCAGTCGGAGGGCGAGCGGGTCTGCCTCAAGCGTAGCCAGGACCAACCGCAGGTGCAACTGGTGCCGGCCACACCAGCGCAACCCGCCGCGGCGCCTGCCGCCCCAGCCGAGGCGGCCAGCGACTCAACGATCAACAGCCCGATGGTGGGTACGTTTTACATCACGCCGAGCCCCGACGCCAAGCCGTTCGTCCAGGCCGGATCGCAAGTCACGCCTGACACGGTCGTCTGTCTCATCGAGGCCATGAAAGTCTTCAACGAGATCAAAGCTGACGCCGCGGGCACCATCCAAAAAATGCTCGTTGATAACGGCCAAGCGGTGGAGTTCGATCAGCCCCTGTTCCAGATCAAGCCCCAATAGCGAGGAGTCACGAGTCCAAGATCCAGAGTCCAGAGTCGTGGAAACACGCTCGCGCTTGACCATGGACCATGGCCTTTGGAATCGTTAAATGTTTAGCCGAATCCTGATAGCCAATCGCGGTGAAGTGGCCGTGCGAATCATTCGCGCGGCACGAGAGTTGGGCGTTCAGACGGTGGCGGTTTACTCGACCGCTGACGCCGACTCGGCCCATGTGCGACTGGCGGACCAGGCGATCTGCATCGGACGGCCACCGTCGGCCGATTCGTACCTCAACATCCCGCACATCATCAGCGCCGCGGAAATTGCCGACGTCGATGCGATCCATCCCGGCTACGGGTTCCTGGCCGAGAACGCCCACTTCGCCGAGGTCTGCCGCACCTGCCGGATCGAGTTCATCGGACCCAGCGTCGAATCGATGAATCTGCTGGGCGACAAGGTCGCCTGCAAGCGGCTCGCCGAGAAGCACAAGGTGCCGATCTCGCCAGGCAGCAAGGGCAAGGTCGAAGATGAGCAGCAGGCGATCAAGGTTGCGAGGGAAATAGGTTACCCGGTGATCATCAAAGCAGCCGCCGGTGGTGGCGGCCGTGGCATGCGTGTCGCGCATAACCAGGTAAGCCTACGATCCGGGCTCAAGCAGGCCATCGCCGAGGCCAAGGCCGCCTTCGGCGACCCGACTATTTACATCGAAAAGTTCATCGAAAAGGCCCGGCACATCGAGATACAGATCCTCGGCGATCAACACGGCAACATCATCCACCTCTTCGAGCGCGACTGCACCATGCAGCGCCGCCACCAGAAACTGATCGAGGAATCGCCCAGCCCCGTGCTCGACAACGACACCCGTCGCGAACTGTGCAAGGCGGCCGTACGGCTCTGCCGCGCGGCGGGATATCACTCGGCGGGAACGGTTGAGTTCCTGATGGACACGCGCAAGAAGCAGTTCTATCTCATGGAAGTCAACACACGCGTGCAGGTCGAACATCCCGTGACCGAGATGGTCACGGGCATCGACATCGTCAAGATGCAAATCCAGATCGCAGCCGGTGAGAAACTGCCCATAACGCAACGGCAGGTGCACCAAAAGGGCCACGCGATCGAACTGCGCATCAACGCGGAGGACCCATCCAACGGGTTTGCCCCCTGCCCGGGCCGGATAGACCAGTTCGACCCGCCGGGCGGCCCCGGCGTGCGTGTGGACACGCACTGCTACAGCGGATATGTCGTCCCACCCAACTACGATTCAATGATCGCCAAGCTCATTGCACATCAACCGACCCGCGAGCAGGCAATCGCCACGCTCCGACGCGCGTTGATGGAGTTCCGCATCACGCCGACCAAGACCACCATCCCGCTGCACGCCGACCTGATGCGCAACGGCAATTTCATCCGCAGCACGGTGGACATCCACTTCGTCGAGCGATTGATCGAGCAGAAGGGACGGGTGTGACCACTCGTTCGGCCAACGGCCCGGGCCGCGGGCCTAAGCAAGACGGGGCAAACCCGTGGCTAAAGGGCTCAACTGATGATGCACAAACGGGCTTCGGGCGTGCCCTGCACCCATGCATTTTCCTGAAGGTACTCGGAGGGTTCGTGGATCGCATCGCGCAGGCTGACCGTCTCGACGCGGATGACGCCGGCGTCCACCGTGATGTAGCGAAACTCGAATGGACACTCGACGAACGCGGCAGTGGACATCGACGTGAACGAACCGTGCCGACAGCACGTGTTGGCGTGAATGTGAGCGGTGAGTACGAGTTTGAGCGTATCGTGGCGTTGGCCAAGATCCGTGAACACGCCAATATAGGCCGGGTCAATCCCGGTGCCATCCTTGATCTGCAGCCAGGATGGCGCCAGCGCCCAGTGCGAGGCGACGATAACCGGCTTGTCTGATGTGCCGATGAACCGATCCATCCTTGACACTTGAGCATCATCGATGAACGGCGCCAGGCTCTGATCCGTGGCGTAGAAGTACGGCCGATCGGTCCGCGTGTAATGATTGGCCACGACGAACAGCCGAAACTGGTCAAAGTCGAAACCGTAGTCCGGCTCACCTTCCGGCAGCAGCCCGTGGCGATGGCGGCGCCAGGTGTCGATCGCCTCCGGCCGCTCCAGATCGTGATTACCCAAGCACAACCATGTCGGCACCCCCAGTCGCTCAAACAGCCGCGTGGCCGCTTCGATCCTCTCCGGCGTCGGGCCCACGACAATGTCTCCGCCGTGCAACACGAAATCCACCGGGTGGTGGCCCATCCAGTCCGCCAACGCGTCGAGCAACGGTTCGATCAGGTCGGTGCAACGCCACTGATTGGCGAGCATGTGTGGCTGGCCAATGTGTGTGTCAGTCAGGTAGACGAACCGATTTATCACGCTTCCGGCCAGTCCCCATTGAAAACTTCCGTCGCCGGACCAGTCATGTACACGTGGTTATCGCTGTCGCACCACTCGATCCGCAGATCCCCACCCGGCAAGTGCGCCAGGATTCTCCGCCCGGACCGATCCGTCAGCACACCGGCGACGCATACCGCCGACGCACCCGTCCCACACGCCATGGTAATGCCGCTGCCTCGCTCCCACGTGCGCATGGTCAACTCGCCGCACCCGTTCAGTTGCACGAAATGGACGTTGATGCGTTGCGGAAAGATCGGATGTTGCTCGAGCACCGGCCCGACAAACTCGAGCGGAACCTTGCTCACGTCCTCGCAATAAAGCACCAGATGCGGGTTGCCCATCGACAGGCAGGTCATCCGCTGATCGAGTCCGCATTGGTCGATCCATGTCGATGCCGGAATCGTCGGCCAATGCACCAGCGTCTTGATCGAATGGTTGACCACACGAGTCAAATCCGGGTTCCTCACGGGAATTTTGTCTGGATCGAGGATCGGCTCACCCATGTCCACGGTGACCTGGTCGACCGTGCCGTCGCCGCGGGTGGTGTATTCGAGAGATAACACACCGTGGCCGGTGGCGATGCGCATCGGGTTGGCGGTCGTGATACCGTGATCGT
This sequence comes from Phycisphaerae bacterium, assembly GCA_963577075.1. Classification (GTDB taxonomy): domain Bacteria; phylum Planctomycetota; class Phycisphaerae; order Phycisphaerales; family Phycisphaeraceae; genus CAUYYV01. Next base: position 668 of record CAUYYV010000047.1, on the reverse strand, counting down.
GGGCATATTTGGCAACGCAGCGGATACCGTTGCCGCACATCTGGGCCTCGGACCCGTCGGCGTTGAACATGCGCATGCGGACATGGGCATCGACGCCTTCGCCGGGCGGCAGCACGAGGATCAGGCCGTCGCCACCGACGCCGGTGTGCCGATCCGCGATCACGGGCGCAAGGGCAGTGGGGTCAGCGACTTCCTGCTCGAAGCCATTGACATAGACATAGTCATTGCCGATGCCGTGCATCTTTGTGAAACGCACGAATTAGATCCTCTCGCATCGCTCACCACGAGCGCGATGACATTATACCCTCGTCAAACCGACAGGTTTTCCACGGCCGCCTCGCGATTTGCCATTGACAATCCCGGCGATTTATTCTGTAATGGCACCGTTAAAGAGAAAGGAAACTAAACACATGACCTCTGCTGTGCGCGACGCGATGATGAACTCCAAGTTACCATTGGCCAATCGCCGCCAAGGCAAGGTGCGCGACATCTACGAAACGACACTGGCCGACGCGACCGCGGCACTCGTCCTCGTCGCGACCGATCGGGTCAGCGCATTTGATGTGATCATGCCCAACGGGCTGCCCGGCAAGGGAATCGTGCTCACACAGATCAGCCGGTTCTGGTTCGAGATGATCGCTGAAAAACTCGGCGACCGGGTCCGGCAC
>CAUYYV010000046.1:0-14976 GCA_963577075.1 Phycisphaerae bacterium | reverse complement strand
AAAGATAAGCCGCCAGTCCCCCCTGCATGGATCCGGTAAACGGATCTTCGGGGACACCCACGAGCGGTGCATAGCCGCGGGCATGAACATGGTTCAAAGAATCAATACATTCCACCGTCGCCACACAGAACACGACAATTCTGTCCCGCTGAGCAAATTCGATGGCTCCACGAACATCGAGGTCAATTTGTTCCAGGGACTTCAGGCCCGGTGACGCGAAGTATAGATAGTTATTGGTTTTCTCCAGCATTAGAGGTTTGCCCCAATCCACCTGATCAGTCTTCAGACCCATCGCCGACACCACATCCTCCAATTCGTAGCGTGCCGGGACCAAATCGATTTTCGGACAGTCAAGAATGAGCTTCGGTTCTGGCCCCGCCTCGAAGTCAAGGTGGGTCGTGAGAACACCGGCGTTGGTTTCGATGGTCAACTGGGGTCGCCCCTTCTTTTGGATTCCGTAGAGCGATTCAGTCGCGATCGTGTAAAGGGCTCCGACCGTCGCATGGCCGCAGAATTTAATTTCATCACCCGGCGGCGTGAAAAACCGCAGTTTGACGTCGGCAACTTCGCTCGGCAGTAGAAAGACCGACTCCGAGAGATTCATCTCGCGGGTGATCTTGCGCATCTCAATATCTTCGAGGACATGAGCGTCTCGAACGACCGCCGTAGGGTTTCCACCGAACATTTCAGCCGTAAAGGCGTCGATTTGATGAATCCGTAGGTTTCTCAACTCATGTTGTCCGTGTGAAGCTCGCCCGACTTCCGTCGTGTCCATACATTTAAACGACCATCATACTCAGACCGTTGGGCAAGATGTGGTCGTGCCAAAACACACATTTTAAGAGACTATCACGAATACGGTGTTGATTCGGTTGCTAATGTTCATGCGTACCGAGATGAAGCGTTTCACTCAGAACTACAGCGACGATGTGGCGCAAACGACGCTTCGTGCCAGCTGATTACCCACGGATCGCACCCGAAATCCCCAGATGGGGGTTTGAGGGTGGACAACCAAGCGTCGTACCTCAATTAAATCCTTCGTAAGGCCTCACTCAGGTCGAGTTCCCGGAATGATTGACTCAAAATGCCGGTGGCTGTTCGTTCCAGCCATTGCCGCCGCCGTTCCTGCAACGAGTCGTCATCAGGTATCGAGTCGAAGACGGCCAAACCAAAGTCGCGGAGCAGATAATTTTGACACTCTACGACAAGATCGGACGATACCGCCGTACCGGTTTCGGCGTATGCAAAGCAACGTATGACATTGCGCCGGGCGCTTTCCAATTCAACGGGTGCGATCGCGATTTCACGTTCATCGCCGTCCGGTACCACCAGCACGGTCACGCCCCGATCCGTGATGGCCTCGGCGGTCTGCTGCGCGTCCTCAGAAACGTGGACGTTCTTGTGGTATGGCCAAATGTCGCACATGCAGTAATCGGCACAAGGGGCTTCACGCTGAAACGTAAAGAAATCCGGATAGGCAAAGAATTCCGAGCCACGCTCGCGGTAGCGATCATAGAACGCCGTTACGTACGCCATGATCAAGGTGATGGCGCCAATACCCTCAAGCCGATGCGGGATAACCACACCGACACGGTCGGTATCTCGAACCGACGAAAAAAACTCCCCGTGATTGACGGTCTTACCACGCCACACGATCTTGAAGGCGGCGCCTCGGATGCCGCTGCTGTGCATAATCTGGGATTCCGCGATAACCCTTGTTCGGAGACCGTCTCGGGCCGTGCAGGCTGGTGGCAACGATGTGGCAACCAGCCACTTTCCACTGATGGCCGCGGCCCTCGTGGGCCAAGCCAAGTTGCTTGGCGGCATTCGCTCGTGTGGGGTTGATCTCCAAGGCGAGTTTCAGAAGCGGTTCCGCCTCCGACGCATCTTGCCTATCACACCCGCGACGGCCAGCAGCGGCAAACCCATCCACGCCGCGGCGGGGAGGGGAACAATAGGAATAGGATCAAATCCGGGAGGCAGCAATTCGCGCAGGTCAACCTTGCCAAACGCATCGGCATAGCGATCGAAGATCACCGCCCCGCTGAGATCAGCATCATCAATCGTCGACCCGTCTACAAGCGTTACCTCGAGGATGGCAAGTTCCATCTCGCGCGATGTCGCCCTCATTTCCTCGAACACAAATTCCTCAAACGATGGAAACGCATTATCCCTGATGATAACGTCGCGCAAATCGAGCACATCCCTTTCGGTGGTTGATAACAAGGCAAACTCGGTCGACTGGACATTATCCGAGAGGGCCTCTAGATCTAAACGATATGCATCAATGGACGCTTCAAGAGAGTGCAGGGCCCTGCTGGATTCGAGCAACTGCAACTGCTTGTTGGTTGCATTTCCATCGTCGACAGCGCCATAGTATCTTCGAAGAGAAAGATCGAGCAGCCGCGAGTCGTCAACCATGACGGCGGCAGAGGTCATCGACGCGTTGACGGCATCAACTAGTGAGCCAGAGCCAGAGCCAGACACGGCGGTGAATTGGACCGGCGTTACGGACGCAATCTGTCCGTGGTCAGCGTCCGGGTTGGCAGGCGCAGAAGCAAATATGTTCCATATGCCCATCCCGAGGAAGCCCACGCCTTCACCGATAAGCCCGGCAATGCCCGCCACGGTTGTAACCCGGTTCCGGAGTGATAACCCCTGCAGCTGCAATGACGCTGAGCCCTTGACCCACATCTCGCGCTTCCTGTTTCCCCGCAAATACGGTTGTGGAGGACAGGGCCACCAGCAATGTGATGGCAACAAAAACAACTCTAAGGGCCATGGCATTATCCTCGCCTCGGATTTCATGTCCGTCGATCGCACAGGCTTTGCTTGCCTAATTTCAAGATTATCCTAGTGGCGATAACCCAGGTTTACAAAGGCAATTTCATCCTGCCAGGGAGTTCGTATGCCGCGATCCATGCGCCTGGAAATCGACAATCTCCCTAGTAAGATACGTTAATACAGAATTTTACGTCATAGCGTCGGAAATGCGGAAAAAGAACGGAAAATGGCCCACGGGGCCCAAGCCATTTTGTACAGGCTGTTGAAATCCTGATCCAACTGATCAGTCAACTCCGGGACGCATTCGGGATCGTTGGCCTGTGACATCACCATCCGCGCGACAGCGGTAACCATAATGCCCGCCTCATCCACCAACGTGTACATCCGGTTCGGGGCAAGGAACAAGGAGGCCACACCAACGAGGAACCGGTGGTGGCGCGATCCCCAAATCGATCTCCGAATTTAATTGGCCTCCGCCTTCAAGGGGCCGGCGACCGCCTTGATGACGAACAGTCTGCCGGGCATGGTGGGCATGAACGAGCTGGGCACCACGGGGTCGGGGCCGTAGCGCAGCGTCATCCAGATGGACTGCCCCTGCCAGTTGAGCGGGCCGTGCGCGCCATCAGCACCACCAATGCAATAGTCGGCGCGGGTAAACAGCGCCGGCCCGATCGTATTGGCGCGACAGGGGATGAGCGTGACGCGACTGGCAAACGAGTGCAACGAGTTCTGCTCGATCGTCAGCGGATGCAGGTCCGCGCCCAACCGAAACGCCTCGCGGCGCCAGGCGGCGGTGGATTGATACTCGTCAGCAAAGTGCGGCTCCCAGAAGGCGATGTGGCAGGCGCGGCCGACGCCATACACGACTACCAGCCTGCCGCCTCGCTTGCGAATAGCGGCGATCTTTTGTGGATAGGTCGGCAACACGCGCCGCGTGGCGAAATGGCGCTGCGACCGCGGCATCGTCAGCTTGCCCAGCGGGCCGTACAACGCCTCACTCATGGCGCCCTGAAAGTTGCCGGGCGCGTTTGTCGGCGCCGTGTTGCCCCGGTCGTCCGACCATTCATCCATGTTGAATCCATGCACGTGTTTCCACGACACGCCGTGCTTGATGCTGAAATACACCGCCCACTTGTACATGCCCATCGGGCCGACAGGCAGTATCAGCGCCAGCGGCTTGCGCTGCCGTGCCGCCTCGTGCACGGCGGTGAAAATCTCGTAGCCCATCATGGCGCTCATCGTCTCGCCCCCGCCACCGGCGTCGTCGCAGATCACCGGTTCGAAGCGGCGGTGCCAGAATGGTTGGCGATCGTAAAACCGCTTCGGCCCCAGCGCGGTGATCCGCTTGATGCGCCGGTAATCCCAGCTCTTCGGGTAGTAATCGCCGGCCAAGGAGCCTTCACGTGTAGACGAAAAATCGATGCCCATCAAGTGATCCCTTCTGGTTGGCTCTTGTGCGTGACGCACCCACCGAGTTGCTCTGTCAACAGGCAATCCCGGGGGTACCCGTGACCCTTGTGCTGGCGAAACCCCTCGGCGAACTCGACGCCGATCCGCCGTCCCCGGTCCGATCCCCATCGTTTCATTGACTCGATATATTCGTCCACGCCGTGGTGCTCATGCAGCCACCGCCGCTGCGAGGCGTGCGCCTGGAGCATCTTTGCCTTAATGGCCATGGCCTCGGTGATATCCACGATCGTGGTCGGGGCGATCTGGTTGCCATAAACATCCCGGCCTTCAATCGGATCGGCATAGTAGAGATGCGGCACGGCCGCGCCTTTCGGTATCGATCCGGGCGCGACGTTCGGCACGGGATATCCGAACGTAACCGAGCGTGCGATGCGAGCCGTCTCCTCGTGATCGACCATATAGTCTTCGAGCCCGTGCGTGATGACCAGGGACGGGCCGATTCGGCGTGTCAGCAAGATCGCCCGTCGCAGCGTCGACTCGTTGTAAGTAACGAACAGGTCGCGCTCTTCGAAGCAGTGGTACGTCGCATCGATGATCTTCGCCGCTTCCGCCGCCTCTTCGCGCCGGATCGCAGAGATCTGCTCGGATCCGAGAGTCGCCGAGCCGGCGTCGCCAGCGGTCATGGTCACGATGTGAATCTGCCAACCCTTGCGCGCCATCAGCGCGAGCGTGCCGGCCGCCAGGAACTCGCAGTCGTCCGGATGGGCCATTAAACACATGGCTGTCCTGCGTAAGCTTGCCGGCAAACGTCCCCTTTTACTCGCCGCCACGGAGTAAAACGACCACATGGCAGGCGATGGCGAGGCCCTGCCCGAGGGCATCAACGCTTTCGTGGGTCTTGCCCTTCACGTTCACCTGTGACGCATCACAACCGAGCAGTGACGCCAGGCCTTGCCGGATGGCGCGCTTGTGCAGACTGATCTTCGGACGTTGGAGTATCACCGTGGCATCAAGGTTCCCGATCGCGCAGCCGGCTTGGCGCATGCGCTGCACAGCTTCTTCAACAAACACTTTCGAATCGACGCCCTTCCAGCGCGGGTCGTCATCAGGAAAGAGTTGCCCTATATCGTCTTCGCCGATCGCACCTAGAATCGCGTCCGTCACCGCGTGATAGACCACGTCCCCATCCGAATGCGCCGCGCACCCGTGATCGTGTTCGATGCGTTGCCCGCCGACAATCAGCGGCAGGCCCGGCTCTAGCCGGTGCAGGTCGAAGCCGTGGCCAATTCGTGGGGTGGAGGTCATGGCGAAGGCCGCGGGTTCTTGATCGCCTGCCCGGGCTTGCGTTGCATCACCGTCACCGCGCAGACGATCCCGTTGAACGAGACGCTCCAACGAGGCGGCTGTGAGGGCGACTGCCCGGGAGGGGAAAAAGGGATCTCGCTCATCATTTGAGCCCGTATTCCTTGAGCTTGCGATACAGCGTCCGCTCCCCGATGCCGAGTATTTTCGCGGCCTGTTCGCGGTTGCCGCCGCAACTGTGCAGCGTGTTGCGGATGGCGTGTTTTTCAAGTTTTTCCAGGCTCATCCCTGTCAACGACTCCAACCTGCGGGATTCATCCCGCACGCTGGAGGCCTCCCGCAGTTCCATTGGGATGTGCCGTGTCTCAAGCACTCCACCGTCACAGACGATAACCATGTTCTGGATTGCATTGATCAGTTCTCGAATGTTGCCGGGCCAGGGGCATTGAAGAAGCCGGATCATCACATCTTCATCAATCTTCAAGTCGCCTTTTTTCATCTGACGTGCAAAGTGATCCGCGTAGTAGTGGACAAGAGGCCTGATGTCTTCCTGCCTTTCACGCAGGGGCGGCAAGTTGATATGCGCACCACGGATACGGAAGTACAAGTCCTCCCTAAACATTTTTCTGCTGGTCGACTCCTCAAGCACGTGATTGGTCGCCGACAGCACGCGCACATTGACGTGTATTGGTTCATTCGACCCGACGCGGACGATCTCGCCACTCTCAAGCACGCGCAGCAGCTTGGCCTGCATCGACATGGGCATGTCGCCGATCTCGTCTAGAAACAGCGTGCCTCCATCGGCATATTCGAAAACGCCAATGCGATCTCGCTCGGCGCCGGTAAACGCGCCCCTGACATGCCCGAACAACTCGCTTTCCAGGATCGACTCGCTCAGGCCCGCGCAGTTGAGCGGCCGAAAGTTCTTGCGGCTGCGATTGGAATTTCTATGGATAGCGCGGGCTACCAATTCCTTGCCCGTCCCTGATTCGCCGGTGATCAGGACCGGAATGTCGCTTTGCGCAACTTGACGGATCATCGTCTTCACATGTCGAGTGGCCGGACTGTTGCCGATGATCCCCTCGACCCGAAACTTTTCATCCAACGAGTCGCGCAACTCGGTGATCTCGTGGCGTCGTGTAACGGAGCGGATCGCCTGATCACACAACGACCGGAATACCTCGAGGTCGAGTGGTTTTTCGATAAAGTGAAACGCCCCGGCTTTGAGTGCGGCCGTTGCCGTCGCCACGTCTCCGTGCGCAGTGACCATGATCGTTTCCGCGTTAGCCTGGATCTGCCTTGCGACTTGAAGCACCTTCAGCCCGTCGTCCTCGTGTTGCATCACCAGGTCGGTGACAACCAGGTCGAAGTTGCCATGGCGCAGTTCGTCCTCGGCGGCCTCCCGGCCGTGTACGATCGTGCAGACGTGCCCGAGCCGGCGCAACGCCTCACCCATCACCTCGGCGTGGTCGGGCTCGTCGTCCACGATAAGCACCTGTGCGGTCGGATTGTCAGCTGGTTGTGTCATCGCAGTGGCATGTTCCAGTCTCGGGGCCTTCCGGTCAAGAGCGCATCGATTTGCCTAACATGACTATAATGCACCACGATGGCGTCGGCAGAGACAAGCTGTGACCGGGGAGATCCGGTGCACGGGCAGCGCCGGGTCGGTTGTGTCAGCTTCCTGAATGCCAAGCCATTGATCGAGGGCTTCCGCGAAAGCGTGCCGCAGGGTGTACAACTCGAGTTCGATGTGCCCAGCGCGTTGCTCCACGGGCTGGAGACGGGCCGAACGGACATCGCCCTGTGCCCGGTGATCGATTTCTATCGCAGTCACGAACCGCTCGAAATCGTGCCGGTCGGCGGCATCGGTTGCCACCGGTCGACACTGACGGTCAAGCTCTGCAGCCGGACCCCGATCGATCAAATCCGCTGCATCCACGCCGACACCGACAGTCACACCAGCGTCGCACTGGTACAGATAGTGCTTCACGAGACATACGGCATCCGGCCGCAAATTGCCAGCTACGACGCGAATGACGACAAAAATGACCGGCCGGACACGGTGCTGCTCATCGGCGACAAGGTCGTCCGCGCTGCGCCGCCCACGCTGCAATATCAATATCAACTGGACCTGGGCGAGGCGTGGGCTGCACAGACCGGCCTTCCATTCGTTTTTGCCGTGTGGATGGCGCGACAGGACGCCGACCTCGGGCTGATACCCCAGATGCTCGAAGCGCGACGAGTCGACAATGCATTGCGGATCGATCAGATCGTCGCCGATCACGCCGAAGCCCACGGCTGGCCTCGAGACCTGGCGCGACAGTACCTCGGGCAACTGCTGCACTACGAAATCGGGCCGGCACAACTCGAAGCGATCGATATTTTCGCAGCCAAAGCGCATAAATTGGGGCTGATCGACGCTCCACGGCCGTTGTGTGTGCGCGGCGGCATCGCCGAATCTGTTAAAATTGTGGCACCTTGAGCCGCCGATTATCTCAACAGTTCAATTGCCGGGCGCTGGCGGGCCTAACGCGCCAACTGCTCGTCGCTCCTGCTGACCGGCGCATCGAACAGGTGCGCCGCGCCGAGGCGCTGCATGACCAGATCGATCCACAGCGCAATTACCCGTTCGATTTCGTGAATTTCCGGATCACCGGATATCACAGCGAGTCTAAACCCGACGAGTTGTTGGTTGGCGAGGCGGCACAACCGGACCTGCGCCTGCTGATCGATTCACTGAGCCGGTCGGTCGGCATGCCGCGCACGGAGAAGGAGCCGATCGTGACGCCAGCGCAGTTGGCGGACCGCCTGAACGTCAGCACGAAAACGATCGAACGGTGGCGCAAGTCGGGTTTGCGCTGGCGCTGGGTGGAGCCGGCCGCGGGCCAACGCCAGCAGGTGGTGTTCACGCAGGAGGCGGTGGACCTGTTCCTTGAAAGTCACGGTAACCGGGTCGAACGTGCCCAACGGTTTTCACAGATGACACCCGATCAACGCGGGCGGTTGTTCAGCCGGGCCCGCCAGCTTGCCGCTGACCCGAGCATGACGCACTTCCGCGCCGCGCGTGTACTGGCCGGGGAGCTAGGTCGCGCGATCGAAACAATCCGGTTGCTGCTCGAGCAACACGATCGCGAGCACCCGTCGGACCGTATTTTTTCCGACCACAAGGGCCCGCTGTCAGCACGGCAGAAGCAGGTGATCGATCGCGCTGCGCGCAAGCGAATATCGGTCGACAAGATCGCCCGCCACTTTCGGCGCAGCAAGGCCTCGATCTCGCGGATCATTCGTGAGCGCCGAGCCGCGGCGCTGCACCGTCGGAAGATCACCTACGTCGCCTCGCCGATGTTCGAGCGAGACGACGCCGACGATGTGCTGTTGCGAGCGCTGCCGCCGACACCAGCGGCTCCAAGCCCGCGCGAACTCAAGGCGGCACTGGCCGATCTGCCGGTCGAACTGCGCAGCATCTATGATCAGGCCATGCTCCCCGAAGAGTATTGCGTGACGCTGATCACGCGAATGAACTACCTGAAGTTCAAGGCGGCAAGTCTTCGCGAAAGCCTGCACCGCTACGATCCGAGCGAGGCGGCGCTGCGGCAGATCGAATCGTACCTCAGCCAAGCCGAGCAGATCCGGCCCCAATTGATCCGCGCCGCTTTGCCGCTCGTGCTGATCGTGGCCCACCAGCAACTGGCCGGCCGGGCCGAGGCCGAGGCGGTGCCGTTGATCGATCTGTTGCAGATCGGCAACGACGAATTGTTTGATACGATTGTCAGCTACGACAGATCGCAGAGCCAGTCGTTGAGATCGAATCTGAGGTGGCGGCTGCGGCGGCGCTACGCGCAACACGAACCTTCCGCGTCGCGGGCGCGCCGCCGGCTGACGGCTGACGCGATGGTCGAACAACTATACCGTGCCGCGGCCACAGCGGACGTGACACTGCCCACCGGGCCCGCCTGAAAAAATGTCTCGAGTGGCGCCGGTTTCGACGATTTTTCAACCGCCAAACAACGGTACGTCGGGCGTACGGTGAAATAAAATAAATGCGTAACCGATCGCCACGGCGAGCACCGCCAGCACGATGCCCACATGCGCTTGGGCGCGTTGATTCTGGACCGTCAGCTCAGGCGAATCGTAACGGCGGTAAATCCACAGTACGAGCGTACCCGCGGCAATGGCGGCCGGGTCGAGCGTCATGAATGACAGCGTGATCCACGGATCGGACCGGCCGGTAACCCACGTCGCGGCGGCGCAGGCGGCGGCCATCAGCCCCATCCAGGCACTGGTCAGGGCCAGGCGCGGCGCCCAGCCGAAAAACGATTCATCCCGCCGGGGGATACGCCACATGAAATACAGCACCACCGCGACAATGGCGAACGAAAGCATCAATTTCAACCACAGTGGCATTGCGCAATCCGTTTAACGGCGGGGTTCGCCCCGTGAGTCGGCGTCATACGCCCCTGGTCGTTGGATCCCAGATCAGCTTGTGCAATTGCGCCTGCAAGCGCACGCCCAACCGATCGGCCAAAACCCACTGCGCAAGGTCTCGGATCGCCAACCCCGCTACGCCTGCAATTTCCGTTCCCGGCGCTACAAACGACGCCGCACTGAACAGCACCGCCGAGACTCTCCGGGGCAGGTCGTGGCGGCGAACCACATCGCGCGACCACTCGTAATCGCCGCGATCGCAGATCACCAGTTTCACCTCATCGCAACTCGTCAAATGAGTGATATTGGTCCAGAGATTGCGATCGGCTTCCCCGCTGGCCGGGGTCTTGATATCCATGATACGGATCGCACGCGGATCGCACGCGGAGATGTCACAGGCGCCGTCGGTCTCGACCAGCACGGTCCGCCCGGCATCGCACAGCCGCGACATCAACCCATGAACAGCAGCCTGCAACAACGGCTCGCCGCCAGTGATCTCCACCAGATCACAACCGAACGATTCGACCTCGGCGACCACGTCATCGACCGCCCTCCGCTGGCCCTCGTGAAACGCATGCTCGGTATCACAGTAAGCGCAGCGCAAATGACAACCGGTCAGCCGCACGAACACGCACGCCAGCCCTGCGCGCGTGCCCTCGCCCTGAATCGAGCAAAAAACCTCGTTAACCAGGAGACTGTCGTCCATGCCGTGGCGGTTCATCGTTCCCCGGATTCGCTTGGCTCGGCCGGGGATCGGGAATTTTCAAGGTAACGCAAAAGATCGCTGACCGTCATCTCCAAAATCGGGTGCACCGCGTCGGGGTTGAGGTCGCACAATGGTTTGAGCACAAACCACCGGTCGTGCATGAGCGGGTGCGGGATTACCAGCTCGTCGCTGCTGATCACCTGATCGGCGTAGAGCAAAATATCCAGATCGAGTGTACGCGGCCCCCACTTTACGCGTTGGTCCGCGGGCGTGCGCCCGCTGGCCCGTTCGATCTGCGCCAGATGTTCGAGCAATTCGTGCGGATCGAGTCGCGTCTCAACCTGTACCGCGGCGTTAAGGTAAGGATCCTGCGGTACGGGACCAACCGGATCAGTCTCGTACACGTCGCTCTGCCCGACCAGTTGCGTGCCTGGCAGCTTGCCCAGCCGTCGGCAGGCCAGGCGCACGTGCCGACGACGATCGCCCAGATTTGACCCTATGCCGATGAACACGCAAGCCATTGGCGTATTGTCACCGCGGACAGGCTGAATACCAAATTATTTGCCGGCCGAGCATGTTGCCGTCATCGGTGGCAATGGACCCGGCAACGGCGCGCAATGGTCGAAAGTCAAATCGCTGCGCCATCGCGATAGGTTGTGTTGAGGTGCGCCAGCCTGTGAATCCATTCGAGAATGCCCGCGACCTGCGGAGCCGCAACGCGGTAGAACACCCGTCGCCCCTCGCGCCGCTTGGCAAGCAACCCGTGCAAACGCATGTGGTTGAGGTGTTGGCTCACGTCGTGCTGTGACCGGCCGACATACCGGGCCAACACCGTGACGTTCGCCTCACTGCGGATCAGCCGTTCGACCAGTTTCAGCCTCACCGGGTGGGCCAGCACGCGCAGGGTCTGCGACGCCTGCTCAAGCACAGCCAAGGACAACCCACGCCGTCGGGCAGATTCAGCCATATTTATTATTATATATCAAGGAATTAAGGAGAATAAATATTTTATAACTATATATAAAAAAATATCTTACAATTAATAAATAACATGATGTTATTACCACATAAGTGCTGGTTGCAATGATAAAATCAAATGGGGGCCAGCCCCACAGCGGCGAAAGATCATCGGCCCGCTACCGGCGGACGGCCACCAAGCGAGCGGGCCATTGTCAAGGAACATATTGCTTAAGCGGTGATGACCATGTCAGCGACGATCAACAGCGTGCCAACCACGGACACCCAACGGATCAACACGGAATTAGAGCGTGCGGATGCCACCGCGGTGGTCGCCTGGGCAGCACGAAGATTTGAGCGGGGCCTGGTCATGACATCCAGTTTCGGCGCCCAGGCCGCGGTCATGCTCCACCTTGCCACACGCGTCGTGCCGCGGATTGCGGTGGTGATGATCGACACCGGCTACCTTTTTGCCGAGACGTACCGGTTCGTCGAGTTGCTAACCGATCGATTGGGGTTGAATCTGAAGGTGTACCAGCCGCGGATGAGCGCCGCACGGCGCGAGGCGGTGTGCGGCCGCCAGTGGGAGCAGGGCGAAGATGGCTTGCGAAGTTACGAAGAAACGGCCAAGCTTGAGCCGATGCGCCGCGCCCTGCGCGAGTTGGGCTCCACGGCCTGGCTGGCGGGCCTTCGCCGGCAACAGACCAACTTCCGCGCCAACCTGCGCAAGGTCGATGTTCAGGACGGCACCTACAAGATACTGCCCATCCTTGATTGGTCGATCGGTGACGTAAACGACTACCTTGCCCGTTACGATCTGCCGATCCACCCGCTTTGCGAGCGAGGGTACACGTCAATTGGTGATGTCCACTCAACGCGGCCGGTCAACGTCGATGAGCACGAACGCGCCGGGCGCTTCGGAGGGCTCAAGCAGGAGTGTGGCCTGCACCTGCCGAAGACGCCCGAGGAAGCTGAAAGCCGGGATTCGAGTTTTCTATAGCGCCCGGTGCGGAACGGTGCCGGGCCACGGGACAACGAGCAAGGGCCGCATATCTAAGGCCTAACTCGCGAAGCAACGCCGCGTTCAGTTCGACTGCAACGGCCGGTAGTTGATATAGTTGTCCTGCACTGTTTGGCGTGCGCCTTCCAAGGGGCGCTTCGACATCACGCAGACTCTGATTCAAGTTGCGCATCCAACCACAAGCGCCGGAGACCGGCATGCCTGCACTCGTCTTATTCCCAGGCAACCTCGGCTATTTGGAAGGACCACACGCATGGCGGTGATTGAAGTGCTCGCAACGGGCATCGTGTTCCGTGGGTCGGCGGATGACGGCCATTTTCGCAACGCACATTTCCCCTCTGTCGTCGAACTGGACGGTGGTCGGCTTGTGGCGGCGATGGATATCGGCCAACGCATGACCGCTCGTGACGTGCGATCCTATTGCTGCCGATCCGACGACGGCGGGCAGACATGGTCGCGGCCGCGGCTTATTTTTGAGCCCGACCAATCCGACCATCCCGTCACCACCTCCTGCCGCATCAGCCGCGGACCCGACGGGCGGTTGCTCGGCATCGCTCAACTGACCGATCGCTCGCGACCTGGCGAGGATCTGTCGAACCCGCAAACGGACGGATCGACGCCGGGGCAACTGGCGGTCATACAATCGGACGACGGCGGTGAAACCTGGTCCGGCCCCACGAAGATTAATCCGCCGATCAACTGGTCGACATGGGAGCTCTGCTCGGTGATCCTGCCGCTCGATGCGGATCGGTGGCTGCTGCCGACGGCGATCTTTCCCGACTGGGAGGGGCGGTCGCCACTGGGCGTCAAGGCGCTGGTCATGACCAGCGAGGATCGAGGTCAATCGTGGCCACGCTCAACCGACGTGTTCGACTTCTGGGATCAGAAGACCACCGCGTGGGAGCAGAAACAGACGGTGTTGTCCGACGGCCGGATTCTTGCCGTCTGCTGGTGCTTCAACTACGCGACCAAGCAGGACGAGCCCAACCGCTACACGCTCTCGCACGACCACGGCGCAACGTACGGCACGGCGCGCGACACGCCACTGCAAGGCCAGACGTGCTCGATCCTCGGACTCGAAGACAACCACGTGTTGTGCGTCTACCGCCGGCTTGATAAGCGCGGGCTGTGGGCGCACCTGGCGCGGGTCGAAGGCGACAACTGGCAGCCGATCACCGACGCAGTGATTTGGGGAACAGACGTCGACGCGATCGCCGGGGGCGGGGACAGCTCGCTGCGAAACCTGCACAAGCTCCAGTTCGGGTTCCCCACATTGATCCGTATGGCAAGCGGTGACATATTTTGCGTCTTCTGGTGCGTGGAAGACGGATTGTCGGTCATTCGCTGGTATCGCCTGGTTGTGGAGATGTAGCCGGCTCGCCGGCATGACAGGGCTGCTTAACGCATGACATCGCGCAGACGAGCGGGATCGAAACGCGCCCTGGCAACTTATCCGGATGGCGGAATCGAATGGAGCGCCAGTGACGTTTCCGCAGAAGACGACCGCCTTGAAGCCGAGGCAAATGTTGTAGAATAAATCAATGCCGATGATGAGCTGGCTGCTCATGGGTCAACACGTTCCTCCTGCTTCCATCGCCGCAGCCACGGCGCTTTCAACCGCAGCGAGCAGGGGGCGCCACAGTGCCACGAGCATGGTTTGGACACAGGGAGGACCGTAATGATGAAAACAACTCGAATCACGATGGTCGCGACGTTGGCCGGCTTGGTGGTGGCGAGCATCGCGTGGGTGTGCGCAGCAGCGCCCATCATGCCGCGGACGGCCAAGATCACGGGCGAGGTGCGGTCACTGGCGAACCTCGATAAGGTCCGCGTCAAGGTCATGCATTCGGCCAACTTGCTGCGACGGCTCAAGTACTCCCCCGACAGGGCACGCAAGCAAGCGGTCGAGACACTGGCCAAGGCCGGCATCGAAGACGTCGATGACGATGACGCTCCGCAGCTGAATATCATCATACTGATCGAAAGTCATCCAAAATGTCCTGACGTTTATGGCTACACCTTCCACGTGACTCTGGAGCAGAAAGCGAGGATAGAGCGTTTGCAAGAAATACACGTCGTACCGACCTACGCCTTCGTTCACGGCGACCTGGCTCACCAGGACGAACTGCTCGACGACCTAGACAAGACGCAGAAAAAGATCCTCGACCGGATCATCAGCCGTATCCGCCTGGCCACTCGTGCAGACCACGATGTGCCCTCCTGAGGTTCCGCAGCAGCGGCGCGCGAAAAAAGAGCCCGCGGGCGTTGGCCGCCCCTCCGATGGATTGCAAATAATTGAAACTGCTTGATTTACATAAAACCCCAAAAATGGGCGGAAAATAGGGGTTTATCGGGGTGAAAGAAGTGATCG